>NZ_JBHERJ010000054.1:0-67374 GCF_043359455.1 Lysinibacillus sp. PWR01
GACATCTCTACTATTCGTTCGTTTAATCGCTCAAAATCACCGCGTGTATGAAGTAGCACACCTTCGAATTCACATTGGCGGTGACCATCATAAATCGCAACAATACTTTTTCCTTTACTGACATCTAACGCAATGACATGTTTCATCTCATTCTTCTCCTTTTGACCAACCATAGAAGCCTTCACAGTACCTTATTGATTCCACTTTCTTATACACGATCTCTTAGGACCCAACATACTAAACTGATTTCTCTAAGGGTATGAAGTTAGCCGGTTTTATATACGGACTCACAAATGGTCCCAGAGGCTGGTCGACTTTTCTTCACTTCTACAATAAAAAATAGTAGCACAAACCATGGCCTTGGTTTGTACTACTAATGTTAGTATGTTTTTTAGGAAGGGGAAGATCTTTTGACGAGTGGGGAAGAGGAGCGGGCATTTTTAGAAGCGCAGTTACAATGGGTATGGGAACGTGATACGTTATTTGCACAAGTAGAAGTAAAAGTTATATAAGATGAGAGCAATTGCTGAAAAAATACAGACAAAAGAATGACCACCATATGAACAAAGAACGATTCAAGAACAGTTTGACCAATTGAAAGTCGAAGTGGCGTATACGGAGAAGCTATTGCAGATTCGGCATAACTAAGGTACAAATAATAATTTTTTGCTAACAGGCAATGAAACGTAAAATTAGCGAATTAATGACCGATATAAACAATAATAAGGATATGACGAGGGAGGAGTATAGATGCGTATCGATGGAAGTAGTGTATCAATGACACAATTAACAAATAGACCAGTAGAAGTGCAAGTAGCGAAAGTATCAGAGGAAAGAATAGCTATAAAGGAAGAGGCGAAAGCACAAATTCAAAAAGAACAAGAACAACAACAAGAACAAGAAGTACCAGTTAACAATCTAGAAAAAGCAGTCGATTCATTAAATGAGATTTTCAAAATTAATAACAGTGAGTTGAGATTTAAACTCCATGAAGGCTTAGGGAAATATTATGCAACGCTAGTTGACTCAGAAACAGAGGAAGTCGTTCGTGAGATTCCTGCGAAGAAAATTTTAGATGTTTTTTATGAAATGCAAAAATTATTGGGATTATTTGTAGATAAGAAAATTTAACGAGTAAACGTTTGGAGGAGATTGTATGGCAGCAATGCGAATTGGTGGATTAGCATCTGGTATGGATATTGATGGAATGGTAGAAAAGCTAATGGTGGCTCAACGTGTGCCGATGGATAAGTTAGAGCAGCAAAAACAAAAATACGAATGGCAACGTGATGCATACCGTGAAATGAATAAGAAATTAACAACTTTTGATAATTATATTGCTGATAACTTTATTTTAAAAAGCTTAAATGCTAAAGCAGCAACAAGTTCAAATGTAGACTTAGTTGGCGTAAAAGCGACAAGTGCTGCGGTAGGTTCGTTGTCTATTGAAAGTGTGTCTCATTTAGCAACAGCCGCACGTGGAATTGGTGATAAACAAGTGAGTGCTGTAGGTAGTACGAAATTAAGTACGCTAGGCATCACAGGTAATTCGATTTCTTTGAAGTCAATTCAAGCAGATGGTGAGTTAGCGGAGAAGGCTACCGAGATTAAAATTGATTCGACTATGACGATTAATGAATTTGTAAGTAAAATTAATAGCAGTGCTGCAGGTGTTTCAGCAATATTTGAAAACGGTCGTTTGTCGATTACCGCGAAAAATACAGGTGATAATAAATCAGGTGCGGAAGTACAAGTGACAGACGGTGCAGACGTATTTGGCAAATTAGGATTTACTTCGCTTTTAGGAAAAACATCGGGTGATTTAGCGACGGGTGGTACGAATGCACTTTTTGAAGTAAATGGGATTGCGACAGAACGTACTACAAATAACTTTACGCTGAATGGTTTTAATGTAACTTTAAACAAAAAATTCAATGAAGATAAAGCACATAGCAGATTGTTAGAAGAGGAAACAAAAAAGCGTGATAATGCTTTAAATGCCTTGAATACTACATTGAATAATTTAGAAACAACGTATTTTGGAGCAATTAGCGGTGGGGATTTAAATACCCGGATGCAAAATTTAACAAAAGAGCTTGATGATAATATTCAAATATATCAAAATTCTAAAGATATGGCTAGTACAAACTTGACTGACAAGCGTTCGCTTATAGTAGGAGGATCAACAGCAGGGGAATTATTTGATAACTTATCCACCGAGAATCAACAACTACTGTCAGATACAAGTGACTTTAATAGTTTAACAGCGGAACAACAAGCGATTTTTGGTGGTAGTGCAGAAGCGTTTACGTCGTTAAAGGATGTACAATCTGCACAAACGACGTTTAATGACGAAAGTACCAAACTAGCAAATGCACAGGCAGCAAAGTCGAATTTACAAATGAACAAGCAAACGTATGATGTAGCCGAATCATCAGTGAGTGACTTAAATGCAAGTGCACCAACTCCTTCTGTAACAACTGCGCCAGTTACAATGTCGGCTACAACAAATGTAGATGAAATAGTAGACCGTATTAAAGATTTTGTGAATACGTATAATGGTTTAATTAAAGATTTGAATACTAAACGAACAGAGGAAGTATATCGTGATTTCAAACCATTGACTACTCTTCAAAAGCAAGCAATGAAAGAAAATGAAATTAAGCTATGGGAAGAAAAGGCGAAAAGCGGGATGTTAAGAGGCGATTCAATCATTCAAAGTGGCTTATCTGCCTTGCGTGAGTTACAGTATCATAAAGATTCTAGTATCATAAACCCAAAATATAATTCATTGCAGAATATCGGTATTTCTTCTTCGAGCGACTGGACTGCGGGTGGAGCATTAGAAATTAATGAAGCGGAATTACGAGAGGCATTACAAGAAGATCCAGATGCAGTTGTTCAATTGTTGACGGGAGAAGGTGCGTCAGAAGGCTACTTGCGTAAAATTCGTAAGGAATTGGACACAATGGAAAAGAATATCGATGAACAAGCAGGTCGCGCGACGATGACTGAAGCGCAATATGAATTAGGTAAAAATTTAAAAGATGTGAATCAACGCTTGACTGATTGGCAAACGAAATTACAATCAATTGAGAGTCGTTATTGGCAGCAATTCGGTGTGATGGAAGCGATGATTAATAAAGCAAATAGTCAATCTTCAATGCTAATGAGTACGTTTTCGTAATTAGCCCGGGAGTGAATGTATGATGAAAGAATTAGAACAACAGTTGTTACAGTTGTCAGCAAAGATATTTCAACTACTGAGCCATGTGCCGATCGGTGAAGAGAGAAGTACGTATATGGAAAAAGTCGATGCGGAGTTAGATGAGCGAGGTAAAGTCATTGCAAAAATGCATGAAGAAAGTGTTCTTTTAAGTAAAGATAACAGCTCTCATAGGGTGCTACTAGAATTAGATCAAGGCATTCAAGAGCGATTGAAGCTTGTGATGGCCAGTTTAAAAAAAGATATGAAAAATATGCAGTCCTCGAAGAAGAACGAAGAACATTATATTAATCCTTATTCTTCGGTTCGTGTGATGGATGGTAAGTATTACGACCAAAAAAAATGAAAATGCATAAATAGAGGAGAGTTTTACTAATGGCTATTAACAATGCAGCTGCTTTTAATACGTATAAACAAAATAGTGTAACGACTGCTTCCCCTAGTGACTTAACTTTAATGTTATATAATGGTTCTTTAAAGTTTTTAGGGAAAGCAAAAGTGGCGATTGAAGAAGGTTCAATTGAAGAGAAAAATACGAATCTTCAAAAATCACAAGCTATTATTGCAGAATTAATGTCAACATTAAATATGGATATTGAAGTTTCAAAAAATATGTTAGCCCTCTATGAATATATGAAAAGTCGTTTAGTAGAGGCCAATATTCAAAATGATATTGCGATTATCCAGGAAGTAGAAGGATTTGTGACGGAATTTCGCGATACGTGGAAGGAAGTTATTCGCATTAATCGACAACAGCAATTTGGTCAGGGAAACAGCGGACAAATTTAGACACAATTAGAGACCATCATCAAAAGATGGTCTCTTTTCTTTGTGACAGAGTAATTATCTAGAAATTATTGATAAATAGTCATAAATTAGGCTATTGATCGGTAAAATATGTTACTTATTCCCTGTGGCTGTTAGTTGGGCATCATGGCATAATCAAAGCAATAAACATGTTTAAAAGAGTACTGGGGTGGGAATATGATTTTTAAGCGTCAAGAAGGTTTCCGATTTAAATTTGAGGAGCCTATTCAAATAACTTTTGCTATTTATGAGAATGGAAAGGTCAACCATGGACAAACGGCTATGGCTGACTTGTTGGATATTAGTCCACGTGGGTTAAAGATGTTTACGGAAGTAGATTTAGGTATAAACCCTCCACCATTAGATATCCATTTTGTGCTTGATACACAAGAAGTTCGCGCTTATGGAGAAGTGATTTGGAGTCGTCCATTTGGGAACGGCAAGCAATACGGCATCTATTTCAATAATCAAGGACCCGTGGAAGATTTGATTGTTGAAGAACTAAAGCTTCGACGCAAAAAGGAAGCAGCTGAAGCGAAAAAACAAAATAATAATTTATAAAATTTATAAAAATTTTTTGTAAAAAAAAGAATGATTTTAGAGGAATTTCACACACTTGTGTAGAAATAGATAGTATAGCAGTTATAAAGGAGGAGTTTACATGTTAAACTTTAACATTCGTGGTGAAAATATTGAGGTAACTCCAGCTATTCGAGAGTATGTTGAGAACAAAATCGATAAAGTTGAACGCTATTTTAACGAAGATGTTAATGCCAACGCTAATGTCAATTTAAAGGTTTACAATGACAAACAAACGAAAGTGGAAGTTACTATTCCAATGAAGAACCTAACTCTTCGTGCTGAAGAGCGTCATAATGATATGTATGCTGCTGTTGATCTAATTGTTGATAAATTAGAGCGTCAGATTCGCAAGCATAAAACAAAAGTAAACCGTAAATTCCGCGAGCGTGAAGGTGCAGGCCTTTATTTTGCTACTACTCAAGCAGCCGCTGATGCAGTATCAGAGGAAGAAGAATATTCAATTGTTCGTACAAAGCAATTTGATTTAAAACCTATGGATCAAGAAGAGGCAGTTCTACAAATGAATATGCTTGGACATGATTTCTATGTCTTTACAGATGCTGAATCGAACGGCACAAATATTGTGTATAAACGTAAAGATGGAAAATATGGCTTAATTGAAACAACTTAAAACTTCATGATGACAAAGGCTCTCGCGATGGCGAGGGTCTTTTTTTGTATGACAATCATATGTAGCCGGGGTGACAGTTTGCATGAAACTGTTACACAATGGTAAAATGAAAGTTGAATCTATATAGGAAGTGAAAAACATTCATGGCAAACCTATTAAATAAATTATTTGATTTCAATAAACGTGAGCTAAAAAAATTAGAAAAAATCGCTGACCAAGTTGAGGGATTCGCTTCTCAAATGGAACAGCTTTCAGATGATCAATTACAAGCGAAAACAGATGAATTTAAAAAACGCTATGCTGATGGCGAACATTTAGAGTCGATTCGTGGCGAAGCTTTTGCTGTTTGTCGAGAAGCGGCAAAACGTGTATTAGAGATGTACCCATTCCGCGTTCAAATCATGGGGGCTGCTGCTCTTGATGAGGGGAATATCGCAGAGATGAAGACCGGGGAAGGTAAAACATTAACAGCGACAATGGCTGTTTATTTGAATGCCATCACTGGTAAAGGTGTACATGTTGTAACGGTCAACGAATACCTAGCGAGTCGTGATGCTGCTGAAATGGGACAACTTTATAATTTCTTAGGCTTATCTGTTGGGCTTAATTTAAATAGCCTCTCAAAAGATGAAAAACGTACTGCTTATGAGGCTGATATTACGTATAGTACAAACAATGAGCTAGGCTTTGACTACTTACGTGATAATATGGTGCTGTATAAAGAAGAACGTGTACAACGTCCATTGCATTATGCGGTGATCGATGAGGTCGACTCAATCTTAATTGATGAAGCGCGTACGCCATTAATTATTTCGGGTCAAGCTGGGAAATCAGCACAGCTTTATAAACAGTCCAATGCATTTGTACGTATGTTAAATGCAGAGACAGATTATACGTATGAAGAATCAACAAAAGGTGTTACGTTAACAGATGCAGGTGTAGAGAAGGCAGAAAAAGCATTCGGCATCGATAATCTATTTGATTTGACACATGTTCGTTTAAACCATGCCATTAATCAATCATTAAAAGCACATGTGAGTATGCATAATGATGTAGATTATGTTGTGCAGGAAGGCGAGATCGTTATCGTTGACGGTTTTACAGGTCGTTTGATGAAAGGGCGTCGTTATTCTGACGGTTTACACCAGGCAATTGAAGCCAAGGAAGGCGTAGAGATTCAAAATGAATCGATGACAATGGCGACAATTACCTTCCAAAACTATTTCCGTATGTATCAAAAGTTAGCAGGGATGACAGGTACAGCGAAAACAGAGGAAGAGGAATTCCGTAACATTTATAATATGAACGTTGTGGCTATTCCTACGAATAAACCGATTGCTCGTGATGACCGTGCTGACTTAATTTTTGCCACTATGGAAGGAAAATATAAAGCGGTAGCTGCGGATATTGCAGAGCGACATCAAGCGGGTCAACCAGTACTTGTAGGTACAGTTGCCATTGAAACGTCTGAAATTATTTCAAGATTATTGGATAAGTATAAAATTCCACATAATGTATTAAATGCGAAAAACCATGAACGTGAAGCTGAAATCATTGCCAATGCTGGTTCAAAGGGTGCCGTGACAATTGCAACAAACATGGCTGGTCGTGGTACAGATATTAAACCTGGTGAAGGCGTACTCGAAATTGGTGGTTTAGCGGTAATCGGTACAGAGCGACATGAATCCCGTCGTATTGACAATCAGCTTCGTGGACGTTCTGGTCGTCAAGGGAATCCTGGGGTTACACAATTCTATCTATCCCTAGAGGATGATTTAATGCGTCGTTTTGGCTCTGACAATATGAAGTCTATGATGATGCGCTTAGGTATGGATGATTCCCAGCCATTGCAATCTAAAGTGGTGTCGAGAGCTGTAGAATCAGCGCAGAAACGTGTCGAAGGTAATAACTTTGATGCGCGTAAACGATTATTACAATATGACGATGTTTTACGTCAGCAACGTGAGATTATTTATAAAGAGCGTTATGATGTGCTGGAAACAGAAAATATGCGTGTGCTTGTTGAGTCTATGATTCAAGAAACAATTGATAATATTGTTAGCCTATATACTCAAGGTGAACAGAAGGATTGGAACTTAAAGGCAATTGAAGACTTTGTAGCGGCCAATCTTTTAGAGGAAGGTCAACTTAAAGTATCTGATTTCCAAGGCAAGTCTGTTGAAGATATTAATCAGTTGATTTCTGATGCAGTTCATGTTCGTTATAATGAAAAAGAGGTAGAACTGACACCAGAGCGTATGCGTGAGTTTGAAAAGGTCATTTTATTACGATCAATCGATACAAAATGGATCGATCATATTGATGCAATGGATCAACTACGTCAAGGTATCCATCTTCGTGCATATGGTCAAAACGATCCGCTTCGTGAATATCAACAAGAAGGCTTTGCGATGTTTGAGGATATGGTAGCCTCTATTCGTGAGGATGTAGCGAAATATGCGATGAAAGCAGAAATCCGCAACAATCTTGAGCGTGAAGAGGTGGCGAAGGGGCAGGCTGTTAATCCGAAAGAAGAAGGTGGCTCTGCTCCGAAAAAGCAACCAGTTCGTAAGGCTGAAAACATTGGCCGTAATGATTTATGTCCATGTGGAAGCGGCAAGAAATTTAAAAATTGTCATGGTACGGCTCAATAATATCTAGGTGAAAAAATCATTTTAACTACGTGTTAAAATGATTTTTTCTTTTTAAAATAACTCAAAATTGAAGAAATTTTAGCGTAAAAAAGTCAGAATTTATAGACAATTGAAAAATATGGGTATACAATAGCTGTAATAATAGGCATATAGTACAAGTTGTTTGTCCTATTATTATCCTAAATTATTAATTATAAGACAAAGACTTAAGGAGGATCGGGATTTTCAAGAAGGTCTCTTGGAGAAATGGGTAGGTGTGTTGAAAAAAATTTCAAGCAATCTTACTCGTTGAAAATATCGGGAATGTACGGATATTGGTATATTCCTTTTTATTATGACTGGAAGCAACATAAAATGTATAAAGGGGGACTATAGATGCATAAAAAAGATATTATGAATAGTGAAACAATGATGTATATGCCTGTGTATGATTCCTTTGGAAATTTATGTACGCAGGTGTATGAGAAAAATAATGAGTATATATCTACGCTACCACCCACGAAATTATTGGACTTTAATCTGCGTTATTTTGGTTCTAGTTTAAGAGGAGCATTCGATGGTTCAAAAATGATCCTAGGCAAGCTTAATAAAAATCCTATAGTGGTGGATGAACGATGTAATATTCTATGGTTCCCTAGTAGATCTCCTCTACATCCCGAATGTATCTGGTTCGCTGTCCATCATATTGATGAATATAACGCTGTGGATAAAAAGAGGACGAAGGTCACTTTTATGAATGGCAAAGAATTTATTGTGGATGTCAGTGTTAATGCGTTAGAGTCTCGAATTCAAAGAGCTTTTTTATTAAAATATAGACTAGAGAAACGAACAAAATATTTACTTGTTCAGTATGATCGTGTGAAAGTGTTTCAACGTCTTGCCAAGAATATGGTGGAGGACGAGACGCAAGATAGTTGACTTAATACCATAAAACATCTGCTAGATAGTATGTTTTCCTTTGTAAAAACGTTATAATAAAAAGATACGGGGCTTTGTGAATGAAGTGTTAGCTCCATGACTAACGTTCGGAGGATTTAACGATGATTGAATTAGCAGATGTACGCAATGTGTTAGACACTACAGCCAAAAAATTGGTGGACTTTAGGGGGTCTCTTTGACTTAGAAAACAAAGAGGCACGTATTCAGGAGCTAGATGAAATGATGCTAGAGCCAGGCTTTTGGGATGATCAGCAAGGTGCACAGGTGGTTATCAATGAAGGCAATGCCTTAAAAGCCATTGCCAATGAATATAAGGATTTAGTGGAAACACATGAAAATTTAGATATGACAATGGAGCTTTTACGTGAAGAATCAGACGAAGAATTACAAGAAGAGCTAGGCAAAGAACTAGCAGAATTCCAACAAAAGATAGCTGATTTTGAGCTGCAACTGCTGTTAAGTGGTCCATATGATCAAAACAATGCCATTTTAGAGCTGCATCCTGGAGCTGGTGGTACGGAATCACAGGATTGGGGTTCCATGCTTTTACGTATGTATACGCGATGGGCGGAAAAGCGTGGATTTAAAGTGGAAACGGTGGACTATCTGCCTGGAGATGAAGCTGGGATTAAATCTGTAACATTGTCGATTAAAGGTCACAATGCTTTTGGTTATTTACAAGCAGAAAAGGGTGTGCATCGTCTAGTACGTATTTCTCCATTTGATTCGTCTGGCCGCCGTCATACGTCTTTCGTTTCCTGCGATGTTATGCCAGAGTTTGACGACAATATTGAAATCGATATTCGTACAGAGGATTTAAAAATTGATACGTATCGTGCAACAGGTGCGGGTGGTCAGCATATTAATACGACAGATTCTGCTGTTCGTATTACGCATATCCCTACTGGTACGGTCGTACAATGTCAAGCTGAACGTTCACAGATTAAAAACCGTGAAAAAGCGATGACGATGTTAAAAGGGAAGCTATATCAACTAGAGCTTGATAAACAGCAGGCACAGCTAGATGAAATACGTGGTGAACAAAAAGAAATAGGCTGGGGCTCTCAAATTCGTTCGTATGTTTTCCACCCATACTCGATGGTAAAGGATCATCGTACAAATGAAGAGACAGGTAATGTGGGAGCAGTGATGGATGGCGATTTAGATCCATTTATTAATGCTTATTTACGTTCAAAAATAAATTAATACACAGATTCCCCAAGAGTGAGATGCTCTTGGGGATTTTTTTGTTAAAAGGGCGGATGATAGGGTGCATCTTGGCTAAGCTGTTTTCGTTCATTCATGTAGTATTTATATAGCATAGATGCGTTAAGAAATTGTTTACTAATGGATGCATATCGAATAGGTAGTTCAATTTGTTTATTATTTTTTAACGTTACAGTACACCCCATTTCACTAGGTGTAATATTGATAATTGCATGAAGCCCAATCCATATATTGTGAATGGAGCTCGGTGAATAAGTTGGTAGAAAAATACAGGGATAACCGTAATCAAAGGCCACAACGACTGGTAACTTGTGTTGATTGCCGAAAAAACGCTTAGCCGATTGTTTTGCGGCTTCATAGGTGGAGCCTAATGAGATACAGGATTTTCGAAGGACATGCATCGGTTTGCGCGTAACAATCAGCTCATTATGCTTATCAATCACATGTGTGAATACTTTGGAGTCATGCTGAATGGGCTGCAGTAAATAAGTGTTGAATGAAATTAAGTAGCCGTTTACAAAATTAGTTGTCATATAGGGAGTGCCTCCTTTTTTCTAGTAATAACGGTAGTGTAGAACAGAAAATGACTTTCATAAATTAGATGAAAAAGTTGAAAATCGTTCAGAAAAGCACGAAATGCTTAGAGAATTTGCTCTAAATGTCACGTGATTTAGAGCTTATCCAAGATATTTTCGATTCGTAAGCATTGCTTTTTAATTTCAATTTTCATATAATTTAGAAAAGGATCGAGGTGAGATCGTTGGATAAATATTATTCGTATACAGATTTTCTAAAAGCCGTTGGTCAGTCGAAAAAAGTTGATGAGGCAGAGAAATTATTAAACGAGATTTATTTAGATTTGTTTTTAAATCGTATCCAGCGTATGCATCGGCAAGAGCAGCTCATGGTTCTGATAGATAGAGCACTCGATGAAAAAGATGAAAACGCATTTTATCAATACGCATCCGAACTAATTTCCTTACAGCAAACAGAAGATGAATCATATTGACGAACCCGCTCTCCACATCTATTGGAGAGCGGGATTTTTTTGACTTTGAAAATAGTTGTGGGGATGTGAAGAGTGTATGTTTTCATTCGAACAGTTTGAGACTCTGCTCATAAAAAAGTGAGAGTCGCTCCGAAAGTGAAGGTTCCCGCTCCAAAAAGAGAGAGAGCCGCTCTAAAGGTATGTGCCCCGCTCCTAAAAGTGGAAGAGTTGGTCCGAAAATGATGGAATCCGCTCCAAAAAGAGAGAGTCGCTCCAAAGGCATGGGAACCCGCTCATAAAAAGGAATGAGTCGCTCCGAAAGAGACGGAACCCGCTCATAAAGGTGAGATAACCGCTCTAAAAGTGACGCCCCCCGCTCGTAACCGCATGATAACCGCTCCAAAAGCACAGGACTCCGCTCCTAAAAGAGTGAAAGCCGCTCCAAAAGCAATAACCGTCACTCCTAAATAAGGAACCTCATGAAGCTTGAAAACCTGATAAAACGGCTATTATAAGAGTGACAAGTTAAATTGGCCGTATGGTTATTCATTACAAATTTTAGAGATGAAAAAAAATTTTACAAACATTCGTTCGTTAAATGTTCGAAATTTTAATATTGCTATGCTAAAATATATGTACAAATTGGAAGGAAAGGACGGGGACATGAGTGCAAACATTTGATTTACAAGCGCCATATCAGCCTAATGGGGATCAGCCACAGGCCATTGCGGAATTAGTGGAGGGTGTGAATGCAGGCAAACGTCATCAAACATTACTTGGTGCTACGGGAACAGGTAAAACGTTTACCATTTCTAATGTCATCCAGCAGGTCAAAAAACCAACACTAATCATGGCACATAATAAAACGTTAGCTGGCCAGTTATATAGTGAATTTAAAGAGTTCTTCCCAAATAACGCTGTTGAATACTTTGTCAGCTACTATGATTACTACCAACCAGAAGCTTATGTACCGCAGACAGATACCTATATAGAAAAAGATTCTAGCATTAACGATGAAATTGATAAGCTGCGTCACTCTGCTACTTCTGCATTGTTTGAGCGTGAGGATGTCATTATTATTGCATCTGTGTCCTGCATTTATGGTTTAGGTTCCCCTGAAGAATATCGAGAAATGGTTGTTTCCATTCGCACAGGTATGGAAATAGAACGTAATCAGCTACTGCGCAAGCTTGTAGACGTTCAGTATGAGCGAAATGATATTAGTTTTACACGCGGAACATTTCGGGTACGTGGAGATGTAGTAGAAATCTTCCCAGCCTCTCGTGATGAGCATTGTATTCGCGTGGAATTTTTCGGTGATGAAATTGATCGCATTCGTGAGGTAGATGCACTTACGGGAGAAATTTTATCGGATCGAGAGCATGTTGCTATTTTCCCAGCATCTCACTTCGTTACACGAGAAGAAAAAATGCGTAAAGCAATTGAAAACATTGAAAAAGAATTAGAGGAACGACTTGCCTTATTACGATCAGAAGATAAATTACTAGAGGCTCAGCGTTTAGAACAACGTACACGTTATGATTTAGAGATGATGCGTGAAATGGGCTTTTGCTCAGGGATTGAAAACTATTCACGTCATTTAACATTGCGTGGAGCAGGTGCCACTCCCTATACATTGCTAGATTATTTCCCAGATGACTTTTTGCTTGTAGTCGATGAAAGTCACGTCACATTGCCTCAGGTTCGTGGTATGTACAATGGTGACCAAGCACGTAAAGGTGTACTTGTAGAACATGGTTTCCGTTTGCCATCAGCACTTGATAACCGTCCACTACGTTTTGAAGAATACGAAAAAAGAGTGCATCAAGCCATTTATGTATCAGCCACACCAGGTCCGTATGAGCTGGAGCACACACCCGAAATGGTTGAGCAAATTATTCGACCTACTGGATTATTGGATCCGTTAATTGAGGTGCGACCTATTGAAGGGCAAATCGATAATTTAATCGATGAAATTCAAGATCGAATTGCACAAAATGAACGGGTTTTAGTGACAACGTTAACGAAGAAAATGTCCGAGGATTTATCGGCCTACTTGAAGGAAATGGGCTTAAAAGTCGAATACTTACATTCAGAAATTAAGACACTAGAACGTATAGAGATTATCCGTGAACTACGAAAAGGAACGTATGACGTACTAATTGGTATTAATCTATTGCGTGAAGGTCTTGATATTCCTGAGGTGTCCCTTGTTGCAATTTTAGATGCTGATAAAGAAGGATTTTTACGTTCAGAGCGTTCATTGATTCAAACGATTGGTCGTGCTGCTCGTAATGCGAATGGTCATGTCATTATGTATGCAGATCATGTAACAGACTCGATGAAAAAGGCGATTGATGAAACGAAACGTCGCCGTGCGTTACAAATGGCTTATAACGAGGAGCATGGCATAACACCACAAACGATCATTAAGAAAATCCCAGATGTGATTCGTGCAACACAAGTAGCAGAGGAAGAGGAATCCTATGTAACAAAGGCAACAAAAGGCAAAAAGCTAACAAAGGCGGAAAGAGAACAGCTCTTAGCTTCCCTAGAAGTAGAAATGAAGGAAGCAGCAAAAGTGCTTGATTTTGAACGTGCGGCTGAGTTGCGAGATACAATATTTGAATTGAAGGTAGAAGGGTGAATGACTTGTGAAAAATACTGAAATTGTCGTGCAAGGCGCACGTGCTCATAATTTAAAAAATATCAATGTCACAATTCCACGTGACCAATTAGTTGTATTAACAGGTTTATCAGGCTCAGGAAAGTCTTCTCTAGCATTTGACACAATTTACGCGGAGGGCCAACGTCGTTACGTTGAGTCCCTTTCCGCCTATGCCCGCCAATTTCTTGGGCAAATGGATAAGCCAGATGTTGATGCCATAGAAGGTTTATCGCCTGCTATTTCCATTGACCAAAAAACGACAAGTCGTAACCCACGATCTACTGTAGGTACAGTAACGGAGATCTATGACTACTTACGTTTACTTTATGCACGCATTGGTAAACCGATTTGTCCAAATCATGGCATAGAAATCACTTCCCAAACGATTGAGCAAATGGTGGACCGTTTATTAACTTATCCAGAGAGAACAAAAATGCAACTTCTTGCACCAATGGTTTCTGGACGTAAGGGAACCCATGTTAAATTGCTAGAAGATTTAAAAAAGCAGGGTTTTGTTCGTGTCCGAATTGATGGGGAATTACGTGATTTAGATGATGCTATCGAACTTGATAAAAATAAAAAGCATTCAATCGAAGTAGTGGTGGACCGTGTTGTCATGAAGGAAGGGATTGCTGCTCGTCTGAGTGATTCGTTAGAAACGGCCTTGCGTCTGGCAGATGGACGTGTGCTTGTCGATGTGATGGAACATGAAGAGTTACTATTTAGTGAGCATCATGCCTGCCCATTATGTGGATTTTCTATAGGTGAGTTAGAGCCTCGTATGTTTTCATTTAATAGTCCATTTGGTGCTTGTCCAAGCTGTGATGGCTTAGGTTCAACGCAAGAGGTGGATTTAGATTTAGTGGTACCTGATTGGGATCGTTCCTTATTAGAGCATGCCATTGCACCATGGGAACCAACTAGCTCGCAGTACTACCCACAATTGCTGAAAGCTGTATGTGATCATTATGATATCCCAATGGATGTACCTGTGAAGGATTTGCCAAAGGAAAAGATGGATAAGGTTTTATATGGCTCTGGGAAAGACAAAATACATTTCCATTATGAAAATGAATTTGGTAATGTGCGAGATCAAATGATTGAATTTGAAGGTGTTGTGCGCAATGTTGAGCGACGTTTTAAAGAGACAACATCCGATTATGTTCGTGAGCAAATGGAAAAATACATGGCACAGCAAGCTTGTCCTTCATGTAAAGGTTATCGTTTAAAGCCTGAAACGTTAGCAGTGAAAGTAGCCGATAAGCATATTGGTGAGGTTACACAATATTCGATTCAGGAAGCGGACACATTCTTCAAAGAACTTGATCTCACTGAAAAGGATATGCAAATAGCACGATTGGTTTTACGAGAAATTGAAGAACGATTGGGCTTCCTTGTTAATGTTGGTTTAGACTATTTAACATTGAGTCGTTCAGCAGGTACATTATCTGGTGGGGAGGCGCAACGTATTCGTCTTGCTACGCAAATTGGTTCACGATTAACGGGGGTCCTTTATATTTTAGATGAGCCTTCGATTGGTTTGCATCAACGGGATAATGACCGTCTGATTAGCACGTTACAAAATATGCGTGATATTGGGAATACGTTGATTGTCGTAGAGCACGATGAAGATACAATGCTTGCTGCCGATTATCTTATCGATGTAGGACCTGGAGCAGGTGTCCATGGCGGTCAAATTGTGGCAGCCGGTACACCACAGGAAGTTATGAATAATGAAAAATCCTTAACAGGACAATATTTAAGCGGTAGAAAGTTTATTCCATTGCCAATTGAAAGACGCCAACCAAATGGGCGAAAGCTCTCCATTAAAGGTGCTAAGGAAAATAATTTACGTAATGTCAAAGTAGATGTTCCACTTGGCTTATTTGTTGCAGTGACAGGGGTGTCTGGTTCTGGGAAATCTACATTGATTAATGAAATTTTATATAAATCATTGGCACAGAAGTTGAATCGTTCAAAGGTCAAACCTGGCGAACATAAAGAAGTGACGGGCATTGATGAGCTTGAAAAAGTAATCGATATTGATCAATCACCAATTGGGCGTACACCTCGTTCAAACCCAGCAACATATACAGGTGTTTTTGATGATATTCGTGATGTTTTTGCGGCAACAAATGAAGCCAAGGTACGAGGCTATAAAAAAGGACGCTTTAGCTTTAATGTCAAGGGTGGTCGCTGTGAAGCATGTCGTGGGGATGGCATTATTAAGATTGAAATGCATTTCCTTCCAGATGTTTATGTACCATGTGAAGTATGTCACGGCAAACGTTATAACCGTGAAACACTTGAAGTGAAGTATAAAGATAAGAGTATTGCTGATATTCTCGATATGACGATTGAAAATGCAGTAGTGTTCTTTGAAAATATTCCAAAGATTCAACGTAAACTACAAACGATTGTCGATGTGGGCTTGGGCTATATGAAATTAGGACAACCAGCGACAACCTTATCGGGTGGGGAGGCACAGCGTGTAAAACTAGCCTCTGAATTACATCGACGTTCTACAGGGAAATCGTTCTATATTTTGGATGAACCAACGACAGGATTACATGCCGATGATATTGCTCGATTACTTGTCGTGTTACAGCGTCTTGTTGAAAACGATGATTCTGTGTTAGTTATTGAGCATAACTTAGATGTGATTAAAACAGCTGATTATATCATCGACTTAGGTCCAGAAGGTGGAGACAAAGGTGGCACAATCGTTGCAACTGGTACACCTGAAGAGGTAGTAGAAGTTGCTGGCTCCTACACAGGAAAATACTTAAAACCAATTCTGGAACGAGATCGTATGAGAATGGATGCATTGCTAGCAGAAGCTTCTAAATCTTAATGGATTTACATTCGTTTGGAAATGATTGATCTGGATTGAAAGGTGATCTTAAAGTGGAGAAAGCCGCTCAATCCAGATTGAAAGATGATCTTAAAGTGGAGGAATCCGCTCAATCAGGGGTCAGAAGTGATCTAAAAAGTGAGGTTCCCGCTCAAACAGAGGTCGGAAGTGATCTAAAAGTAGAGGAACACGCTCAAACAGAGGTAAGAAGTGATCTAAAAGGTGAGGTTCCCGCTCAAACAGAGGCCGGAAGTGATCTAAAAGGAGAAGAACCCGCTCAAACAGAGGTAAGAAGTGATCTAAAAAGTGAGGACCCCGCTCAAACAGAGGTCGGAAGTGATCTAAAAGGAGAAGAACCCGCTCAAACAGGGGTCAGAAGCGATCTAAAAAGTGAGGTTCCCGCTCAAACAGAGGCCGGAAGTGATCTAAAAATAGAAGAACCCGCTCAAACAGAGTTCGGAAGTGATCCAAAAAGTGCGGCCTCCGCTCTATTCAAAGAAAAACCGATCTAATAAACAAGTGATATAATTTGAAATAGGTAAAATACCAATGATTTTGTCTTGAAAAGACCCAATTTATTCAATTTTGCAGTGAAACTTTTCACATGATGAATCGTATAAATAGTATAACGAACTGAGGGAGGCTATTTATTTATGCAAAATGAACGTCAACGAATTTTAGAACTTGTAGAAAAAGGAACAATTTCGGCACAAGAGGCGATTACATTATTAGAAGCATTAGAGCAACCTGGCAAGTCTACTCAACATGTTATGAATGATGTGTCGAAAGAGACGCAATCCTTTTCAACTGAAAAAGAGTCACTATTTGAAGAAAAACAAAAAGATGGTGACAAGAAAAAAGATGATTTTATGAAATACTTCCAAGATGAAATGCAAGATTTTCGTAAGGATTTAACGCAAATCGGTTCTCTTTTTATGGATATGATGAATACAGCTGTTAAAAAAGTGAAGGAATTTGATGTAGCTTCTCCATTTGGAGATAAAATTGAGTTTACACATACAGAAGAAGTTGCTGCCGCCGATGTAGACAATATTATCGTTGAATTACCAAATGGTAACTTCTCATTGGAATCTGGTGAAGGCGACACTATTCAAGTGATCTGTAAGGTGAAGGCACCTTTGATGAACGATAGTGAAGAAGAAACACGCAATCACTTTTTAGAGCAATTTGTTGTGAAAGAGGAAGCGCAATCTCTTCGTATTTTGAGCCAATTAAAACTTGTTCAAGTCAATGTGAAGGTGTTAGTACCTAAGGATAAACTTGAAAAATTATCTGTGCGTCTAATGAATGGTAGTGTTTCATTACAGGATACAGGATTTGAAGAATTAAAAGTAAAAACGTTAAACGGCGCCATTAAAGGAACGAAGTTTAATTTCGGGAAAGCGGAAGTGGATTCTTCTAACGGTTCCATTGAATTAACGAATGTTCGAGGTAAGGATTTAGAGGCTGAAACATTGAATGGACGTGTTTATTTGGATGGTGCTCTTGATGAAGTTGAAGCTAAGTCAGTCAATGGACATGTAGTCGTAACAACATGCTCAACAAACTCCTCTAAAATTAAAGCTCAGACAGTTGCTGGAGCCGTGGAATTATATGTCCCGCGAACAATTTCATTGAGCGGCAAAGTGGTAACAAATTTTGGCAAAGTGGATGTGGGTATTCAGGATGTTTCCAAAATGGAGTCACAAGATCAATTCTTATCCAAAGTAGTCCGTTTTGACAAAGAAGTAGAAAATGCGAATCGCCTATTTATCGAAGGTGAATCGAAAACAGGTGCCGTTTTAGTGCGTTACACAACAACGGATGAACAACAAATTTAACAGGAGAAGCATTCAAGCTAATTTAGGCTTGAGTGCTTTTTTCTTATCAAACAGGATTCGACCTTGCATATATAGGCGAATCTTGTTTTTATTTTTGTCATTTTCTTATGGATAATGGCAAGGAAAGAACGAAATAGAAGGAACTGCCACGGATTGAAATGAAACTGTAATAAAAAAACAGAAATAGAGTGCTATAATAGTAAAAGAAATACCTCTTACATAGATGAGAGTTTTAGGTGGTTTAATCATGATAGAAATGAAAAATGTGACAAAGAAATACCCAAACGGTGTTGTTGCGACAAATGGTATTTCCGTTAATATAAAGCAAGGCGAATTTGTGTATGTAGTCGGTCCAAGTGGGGCAGGTAAATCTACTTTTATTAAATTGATGTACCGTGAAGAAAAGGCAACATCAGGACAAATCATTGTCAATGGTATTGATTTAGCAACTTTAAAAAATAAGAAGGTCCCTTTTTTGCGTCGTCAACTTGGCGTAGTTTTCCAAGACTTCAAATTACTACCTCGTTTGAACGTTTATGAGAACGTAGCGTTTGCGCTTGAAGTAATTGAGGAAAAGCCAGATGAAATCCGACGTCGGGTTATGGAAGTGTTAGAACTAGTTGGATTGAAGCATAAAGCAAGAATGTTTCCAAATGAGCTTTCAGGCGGAGAGCAGCAACGGGTATCGATTGCTCGTTCGATCGTCAATGTTCCCAAAGTGGTGATTGCTGACGAACCTACAGGGAACCTTGATCCTGAAACATCATGGGAAATCATGAATTTATTTGAGGAAATTAATGCACGTGGGACAACCATTGTAATGGCGACCCACAACCGTGAAATTGTGAATACGATTCGTCGTCGTGTAATCGCAATTGAAGGCGGCTTAATTGTCCGTGATGAACACGGAGGTGATTACGGCTATGAAATTTAGTACAGTAAAGCGCCACTTCCGTGAAAGTATTAAATCACTTGGTCGAAATAGCTGGATGACCATTGCGTCCGTCAGTGCCGTAACTGTTACGCTCATACTAGTAGGCGTTTTTGCGCTTATTATGATGAATTTAAATAAAGTAGCAACGGATTTAGAAAACGATGTCGAAATTAAAGTGTTAATTGATGAGACAGCAGATGAAGCTGCAGAAAAAGCACTCATTGAAAAAGTCAAAAAATTGCCTGGTGTCTCCGAGATGACTTATTCCACTAAGGAAGACGAGTTATCCAAGCTAGTAAAAGACTTCGGTGATGATTTTAAACTATTTGAACAAAGTAACCCTTTACGTAATGTAATTTATGTAAAAGCTGCTGATCCACAGCAAACAGCAAAAGTTGCGAAAGCCATTGATAAATATGAATATACATATGACGTGATGTATGGCGAAGGAAAAGTTGAAAAACTATTTAACTTCTTAAATATTAGTCGTAATGTAGGAATCGTACTTATTTTAGGGTTATTATTTACAGCGATTTTCTTAATTTCGAATACTATCCGTATAACGATTATTGCTCGTCGTGATGAAATAGAAATTATGAAACTTGTAGGGGCTACGAATTCATTCGTGCGTATCCCATTCTTATTAGAAGGTATGTGGCTCGGAATTTTAGGTTCAATTATTCCGATTGCGGTTGTCACAACCCTTTACCACAATATATATAAAATTATTGCACCACGTTTACAAGGTGAGCTTATTCAATTACTAGATTTTTCTCCACTTGTGTATCAGGTAAGCGGTCTTCTGTTACTTATTGGTGTACTTATTGGTATTTGGGGAAGCTTCATGTCAGTTCGTAAGTTTTTAAAAATTTAGTCACAACGGATATTTGTGAAAAAGAAAAAGAATAGTCGAAGGGGAGTTCAATCGGTGAAAAGTAAGGCGAAAAAAACATTGAAAACACTTGCAGCAGCGTCTGCTCTAATTCTTTTTATCCAAACTCCATCAGCATATGCAACAAGTTTATCGGATTTAAAAGAAGAAAAGAAACAAGTTGAAACAAAGAAGAACCAGTTAAATTCATCTATTAGCAATAAATCAAATGCCATTACAGCTAATCAAGATAAGCAACAAAAAATCTTAGATCAAATTCAAGCATTGAACGCTGAAATCGACAAAACCAATAGTAATATTAAAAAGGTACAAGCAGATATTCGGGCAACAAATGAGGAAATTAAAAAGTTAGAAGCGTCTATCGAAGAGCTTTTGCATAAAATTGAAGAGCGCGATTTATTGTTACAAGAACGCGCACGTGCAATTCAAGCAGGAGGCTCTGTTAGTTATTTAGATGTATTGCTAGGCTCTAATAGTTTTGTAGACTTTATTGATCGTTTCTCTGCAGTTAATGCATTATTGGAAGCAGATCGACAAATTATCCAAGATCAAAAAGATGATAAACAAAAATTAGAAGAGCAAAAGCAAATTATAGAAGAAAAACGTAAAAACTTGGAAGACAAAAAAGCTGAGCTTGAACGATTAAAAGCATCATTAGATAGCCAAAAAGCTGAGAAAAATAAACTAGTCGACCAATTAGAAAAAGAGCAAGAAAAACTGAAATCAGAAAAGGTATTACTTGAAAAAGAGTACTCAGAAGCTTTGGAAGTAAGTCAGGAATTACAAGATCAAATTATTGCTGAACAAAATCGTTTGGCTGAAATTGCGCGTCAGCAAGAGGCGAAACGTAAAGCAGCCGCAGCGGCGGCCGCGGCAGCTGCTGCCAACAATGGTGGCGGATCATCTGGTGGTACAGTCCATGCGCCTCAATCAAATGGGACTTGGATTAAACCGACGAATGGTCGCTTAACATCACCATATGGTTGGCGAAATCTTGGAGCAGGCCCTGAATTCCATTATGGTGTTGACCTTGCAAATGCAACAGGAACACCAATATGGGCAGCAGCAGATGGCGTTGTTTCTTACGCTGCACCACTTAGTTCGTATGGTAATGTTGTCATTCTGACGCATTCTATCGATGGACAAATTTATACAACTGTTTATGCACATTTAAGTGCGTTTAATGTTAGTGTAGGACAAGAAGTATCACAAGGTGATCAAATAGCAGCGATGGGTAGTACAGGTCGCTCTACTGGTCCACACTTACACTTTGAAGTGCATATTGGTGCTTGGAAAGGACAAGCAGTCGGCAGCGTTAATCCACTGAAATATATTCCATTGTAAAAATAAAAAGCTATACACTAGCGTTTTCTAGTGTATAGCTTTTAATATTTCATCTAGTGTTTCACCATTCACCAGCTTATAGGTTTGCCCATCAATAGCCAATAAGCCATTTTGGAAGAACAATATTTTTAATGTATGGTCATAATAAGTAATATCCAATTGATAGACAACATCAGCTTGTTTGTTATTTAATAAGGTTCTTTTTACTTCCCAAGTGCTTAAGGCTAAACGCATATCATCTAATCGTGGATCGTCACGATTGATAATGGTTAAAGTTTTATTGGTACCATTGTCAACTTCCCATATCGTCATTTTATTTAATATTTCTTCAAGATCTTTATTAGGTAAAAAATCTTGTAGCAAATTCTTCGTTCGATATTCTGTATACAGCATCAGTATACTTATGCCGAGAAAAATAGCGGCGATCCATAGTATAAGTCGCTTTGAAAGCATAATTCCTCCCCCCTTTTTATCATTTTACGAAATATTCCAATAAAAGTTTCATTGCTATTATAAGATTCTGTTTGATGTTATGATGATTCTATACATAGTGGGGTATTTTAATTGTTGTTATTTCTGAAGATTTTCTTAAAACAGTGTGAAATATTCTAATTTTAAAAAGGTTCTATGCTATGCTTTCGGAGGAGGTTTCGTTGGGGTGATCAATACAGAGTGGTACTCGATCCGTACATTAACTTTACCAGCTACGGCAGTCGCTTTACTTATTACCTTTTTTATTGTATGGCTTATCTTGCGCCTACAATTTTCTAAAAAGTGGTCTGAGCTATATAGTGATGCCATTTTTACGTTTATCATTGTTTGGAAGCTGAGCTTGCTTGTAACTGATTTCAAGACTGTTGTAAGCAATCCAATTACGGTGCTTTATTTTAATGGCGGAACAATTGGTGTTTATCTTGGCGTCATCGTAGCATCCTTGCAAATATGGAGAAGGAGAAATAGGCTACAGCTTGAGGGAGAAGATATGACAGCCTGTAGCTGGGCCATTATTTTAACGCAATCCATTTATCAAATGCTTGTTGTGCTACTCAGTGACAATAACACATCGAGTGAAGTTATAACATTAGTTGTGCTAAGTGTAGTCACGCTCGTCATATTATGGAAATTAGCAGCGATGAAACAAGCTTTATTCCTCTATACAGTTAGCTATTTAATAGTGGCTATCTTACAGCCACTTGGTATATGGCAAACAGCTGTGGCTGTTAGTGTAATACTACTTTGTTTGGGATTAACCATTCAGCATGAACGAATCAATGTGGGAGGTAAAGAATGAAAAAAAATATTGGGCTACTGATTGTTGTGTTATTAGTGGTTGCGATGATTGGTACATATGTAAAACAACAAATTGACGAAGAACGTGCCATTGAAAAATCAGCTCTTGGTAAGGATATGGAGGAGCTAGAAACGGGCTTAGGAAAAGGAGATATCCCGCCTGATTTTACTTTAACAAGCTTAGACGGGGAAGATATCACATTAAGTGATTTGCGTGGAAAAAAAGTTGTACTAAATTTCTGGGCTACATGGTGCCCACCTTGTAAGGCTGAAATGCCGCATATGCAAAGCTTCTACGATGAATATGCTAAAGAAAAAAACGTTGAAATCATAGCGGTCAATTTAACAGATGCCGAACGTGATGTGACCGCCGATGCCAAAGTGGACACTGTGATGACATTTAGAGATAGCTTTGAGCTCACGTTTCCCATCTTATTGGACCCAGACAATGAGGCTGGCTTAAATTATCAAGTCATCACGATTCCAACCACTTATTTTATTGATTCCAACGGCTATATCCAACGTGCAATCAGAGGACCAATGGACGTGGATATGTTAAATGATTATGTAGATGCACTAGATTGATTCATCAAAAATCTGCTCGTTTTCTATAGTAGAAACGAGCAGATTTTTTTATTTTCCATGAAGGCAGGGTAAATACCCGCGGAAGCAAGGTGAATACCCGCGGAGCAAGGATGAATACCCGCGGAGCAAGGATGAATACCCGCGGAGCAAGGATGAATACCTGCGAAGCCAAGGTGAATACCCGCGAAGCCAAGGTGAATACTCGCGAAGTCAAGGTGAATATCCGCGGAACTAAAGTGAATACCCTCGAATCAACAACAACAACATGCGTGAGTAATATGCAATATTCTCTCTTCATAAATTTGAAAGGTAATTTTGTATGTTTGAAAAAATAGAGTCATACAGTAAAAGAGACGGAGGAGGGAAGATTTGCGCAAATTAACAGCCGGTGTCGGAGTCCTACTTAGTAGTTTGGTGGTGGGCAGTGGTATTTACTTTGATTGGTTTAATATTGGCGATAAAAAGGAGCCTGTTACGGAGGTTGATACTATTGGTGAGGCAATGACAATCATTGAAGAAAAATCAGTATATAGTACAAAAAAGGATGCATTGGTGGAGGGGGCTCTTCGTGGTATGGCTGATGCCATTAAAGATCCTTATAGCACGTATTACTCCAAGGAAGAGGCTGAGCAACATCGGCAAATGTTGGCTGAGGAACGAGTAGGCATAGGTATTGAACTAACGGAAAATAAAGGGAAGTTTATCGTTGTGTCACCTGTTCGTTCATCACCAGCAGAGAAAGCAGGGATGCGTTCACTTGATGAAATTGTACAAGTTGACGGGGTACGAATAGATGGAAAAACGATGAGTGAATTAATGCATTTAATTCAAGGTGAAAAGGGAACGAAAGTAACCATTGTTGTGTATCGTCCAAGTGAAGATAAGCATATTAAGATGACGATGGAGCGCGCAGCAATTTCTAATAAAACGGTTACTAGTGAGGTTGTGAAGGTAGAGGATACAGACATTGGCTATGTGGTAATCTCATTATTCGGTGAAAAAACGGCCAATGAATGGGTGGCAGAAACGAGTAAATTGCTTCGTAAAGATGTGGAAGGAATTGTGATCGATGTACGGGATAATCCAGGTGGTTATTTACATAGCGTCGCAGCGCTACTGAGCACAGTATTGGACAATGGCAAAGTATTTGCATATATGCAAAATGCGGAAGGTGCTATGGAACCATTAAAAACACAAACAAAAGGCTTCGATGAAAAATATATAGAAACGATGAATAAAATTCCCATTGTGGTGTTACAAAATCAAGGTAGTGCATCTGCTAGTGAAGTATTAAGCGGTGCTTTAAAGGGCTGGGGACGCGCTTCACTTGTTGGGGTTAAAAGCTTTGGAAAAGGGACTGTACAAGAATCTTGGGAGCTTTCCAATGGTGGTGAACTTAAATTATCAACCAATAAATGGCTAACACCAAAACGCGAATGGATTCATGGGCAGGGCATTGAAGCAAGTTTAATGATTGAACAAAATGAATTATTTGCTTTTCAACTTCATCCACTAACAGGTAAGTTTAAAGTGGGTGATATGAGTGAGGAGATTTCCTATTCACAAAATGCCTTACAGAAGCTAGGCTATCAAATAGATCGTTTAGATGGCTATTTGGATGAAACAACCGCAGAGGCTGTGAACCTTTATCGCAAACAGAAAAAATTAAAGCTAGCAGAAGATGAATTTTATATGGATACAACTTTCTTTAATAGTTTAAATGAAACGTTAAAAGATTTTAAAGCCGATCGTCAAAATGACCAGCAATTCCAAATGGCCACTAGTTTTTTACTGCACACAATTGAACAATAAAACTGGCTGAGAGAACAAAAATACCATAATATAAAGCTTTCTATGAGTTTGTACTACGCAAGCGTGTAGTCGTTTGATACAATAAATTCATAGTATTCAAGATAGAAATGGCGGGTGTTCGTATGGTTAGTGAGATTTTAATAGAAATTGTAACAGCGATTGGCCGCTTTTTACTCAACCCATTACTGTATATAGTCATAATATTTGCTATTATGTTAGGTTATCGTCGTGTAAAACAGGAGCGTAAATACTTTAATAGACGAATTATTTGGGGCTGGACGGAGTTAATCGGACAATGGAAAGATGGGTGGCTCTATGCACTAATTATTTCTCTTATCGGTATTGGAGCAGGGCTTACTGTACCAAAAGAATTTTTAATCATTTTAACAGCAGTTTCTATAGTAGCACTTGTCTTATATGTCATGAACGCAATGTCACCTATTGTGACAATGGGCATTGCCACACTGGCCATATGGGGAATGTCCTACTACAATTGGACCTTTTCTTGGTGGAAAATTTCATTAGCTGGTGTCAATTTAGAGGATGGTGCCATTGTTACAATTACCATTCTTGCGGGCCTTTGTGTCATTGCAGAAGGACTATTAATTCGACGTGTGGCGATGAAGGTTACAACACCTTGCATTGAGAAAACGAAGCGAGGTATGCAGGCAATTGTCTATCGTTCAAGAAATGTATGGGTATTACCTATTTTCTTTGTCATTCCAGGTGATGCTATTTCAGCTATATTCCCATACTGGCCACAGTTTACGATAGGTCATAGTAGCTTTGCATTCGTGTTATTTCCTCTTGTCATTGGCTTTGCAAAGCTGACTAGAAAGGAATTACCAGCATTAACGTATGCTAAAATTGGGCGACCTGTCTTTTTACTAGGACAGCTTATTTTAGTAGGAGGACTGGCTGCATATTTTGAACCATTGATTGGTTTCATCACACTTGCTGTTGGTGCAATTATCCGTATCATCATTGCTATTTACTTTGCACAGCAGGACAAAACAGATCATTATGCGGTTGCGCCAAGTACGAAAGGTGCTATTATCGCAGCGGTTCTTCCTGATTCACCTGCAGAGAAAATGGGTTTACTGGCAGGGGAATGTATACGCAAAGTAAATGGTGTGTCCATTTTTACAGAAAATGAATTATATGAAGCGCTGCAATTAAATGCAGCTCATTGTCGTTTAGAGGTTTTAGACCGAAACAATGAATTACGTTTAACGCAGCATGTGATTTATAGCAATGATCATTACCGTATTGGGTTATTACTTGCGGAGCCGAGGGAAGTATAATGGACGTTTTTGGGAAAATGATGTTGGCGTTATTTATACCAGCCATACTGGTGTTATTATTCACTAGAATTACCTATAATCGCTATGTTGCATTGTTATTAGCCATTGCACTAATCGCTGCCTCTGTATATGCAGGCTATACATCCCCACCTATTATTTTCGTAATCGACGCGTTTTCATTAACGGTAGGTTTTTGGTTAGCAAGTAAAATGAATAAATAAGAAAGGTCAGTCCAAGCAATGGGACTGACCTTTTTACATGAAAAATCGTACTGCTGCCATAATGATTACGCCTGCAACTACGGTAATCGATAAACTTTTTGTGACAAGGGCAATAATTAGAGTGGGAACAAATGTAACAAAGACTGGCCAATCAAGCGTTACTATTTTGCCACTTTCAGTATCTATTAAATTTTCAATGACAAGAGCACTTAATATACAAACAGGAATAAAACTAAGCCATTTGAGCACAACATCAGGGAGTGTTACACTGCGTACAAAGATAAATGGAATGACACGCGGTAGCCATGTTACAAGTGCACAGCCGATTATAAGCCAGACCATATAAGAAGTTGTCGTCATTTATCTGTCACCACCCCAATTGTTGCGACAATCACGGTTGCCAGTAGCACAGCCACATGGGAAGGAACTATATAAGAAAGACCGTACATAATAACCGCCATATAGCCGATTAACTTGATATAATGCATGATTTTACTTTTGCCAACACTGCTCAATTGCAAAACTAAAAGTGCAACAAACATGGCAATTAAGGCAAAATCTAAACCCCATTTTTCAGGATTTGCTACCCACTGTCCTAAAAAGGCACCCGTAACACAAGAAAGGATCCAGAAGATGTAGGCTGTTAAGTTTAATCCATCCATCCATTTACCGTATAATTTACCTGTTTGCATTTGCTTTGTTACAGCTACACCAAAGGTTTCATCCGTTAATAATGTACCGAAGCCAACATTTCTAAGCATAGAGTAGCGCGTAAAATGAGGGGCTAATGTTAAACTCATTAATAAATGGCGTAGATTCACCACAAAAATGGTTACAATGATAGCAGAGGCAGGGCTACTTGTTAAAAGCAGTGCACAAAAAATAAATTGTGCAGAGCCTGCGTAAATCAGTATCGTTAATAGTGCGATTTCAAGGACCGACAACCCTGAAGCGGAACCTACAACCCCAAATGCAAGTCCTATACTAATATAACCGAGTAATGTAGGTACGCAATCTTTCACACCTTGTAAAAAACTGTCGTTGGAAGAGCTTGTTGTATCATCATGATGAAGCTCTGTTGTACTTGTCATAAATAGGTCATCCTTTCTTGATAATTTCCATGTATACTATTGATGGAATTGTTTGATAGTTCTTGATGTTTATTAAAGTATACATATGTCTGATAAAATAAACAATAGAAATTGGTGAGTAAAAATGGAACAAATGAGTCGAAATTTAGCATTTCAATTAAAGAAAATTAGACAGCAACGTCATTTAAGTCTCGATGATGTGGCCAAAGCGACTGGCGTCAGTAAAGCACAGCTTGCACAAATTGAAAAGGGTGAGGCCAATCCGACTGTTTCAACAATTTGGAAAATCGCTGCTGGTATGCGTATGTCGTTCTCTTCATTATTACAGCCGCCAACTGCTCATTACATGCGTTATAGCAGTAAAGATGTACCACATGTCGATGAAGATGAGGGACGCTATCGTGTCTACTCCATTATTCCCTATAATCCAGAGCGAGGCTGGGAGTTTTATAAGGTTGAAATGGAGCCAGGGGCAGTGAGTAGGAGTGAAGCCCATACAGAAGGGGTAGAGGAAACTGTAATGGTCATCAAAGGACAAGCAGTGATTTCTGCCGGAGACATGCATGAATTACTGGATGAAGGGGATACACTAGTATTCTCAGGGCATCAGCCCCATGAATATCGCAATACTTCAGAAGGGCTAACAATTTTTCATTTAATTTTACAGTATAAATAGAGGTGTCGAAGTTGAGTGAATGGTTTACTGTAGAAAATATTGAACAGGTTGCGGCACAGTATCGAACGTTTGGCCCAATCATTGGTTTACTGCTACCATTTTTAGAGGCATTTTTACCATTTCTGCCTTTAGTCGTATTCGTTGTGGCGAATGCAAGTGCATTTGGCTTATGGTTAGGATTTTTATTATCTTGGTTAGGCTCTGTAGCTGGCTCCTATGCGGTTTTCTTACTTGTACGACATTTTGGCAAGCATCCAAGGTTACAATTTTTAACAGGTAGTAAAAAAGTACAGAAGCTTATTAAATGGGTGGATATGAATGGCATCAGCCCTCTTTTTGTCCTCCTCTGTTTCCCTTTTACACCATCTGTTATTGTCAATATTGTAGCGGGGTTGTCACATATCCATAAAAAGTTTTATTTAATCGTTTTGCTGGCAGGAAAGTTTGTCATGATTTTAGGCATGAGTGTATTGGGCTATGATTTAAAATCGCTCTTGACAAGCCCAGTCAGATTAATAATTGCAGCTGTTGCCATTGTTATTTTGTGGTGGGTCGGTAAGTTGATAGAGAAGCGTTTGAATGCACGTGTAGAAAGAGATTTAAAGCAAGCGCGAAATTTGACGAAAAAGCAGGATCACCATGCCAGTTAAGTAAATTATCTGTAGCCTCTTTCATTACCTGAAGAGGCTGCTTTTTTGTGTAACCTTTTTATAGGTAGATGAAGGTTGATAGATAGTATTTACTAGTTTTTTTCGATAGAATTTAAGATAGATGATTTATGTTGTTTTTGGTGGGGCTGGGGGACTGCTCCAAAATAGGTGAGAAGTGATCAATAGTATGGAGAAGCCGCTCCAAAATAAGCGAGAAATGATCAATGAGGTGAAGGAGCCGCTCCAAAATAGGTGAGAAGTGATCAATGAAGTGGAGAAGCCGCTCCAAAATAAGTGAGAAGTGATCAATGAGATGGAGAAGCCGCTCTAAAATAGGTGAGAAGTGATCAATGAGATGGAGAAGCCGCTTCAAAATAGGTGAGAAGTGATTAATGAGATGGAGAAGCCGCTTCAAAATAGGTGAGAAGTGATTAATGAGGTAGAGAAGCCGCTCCAAAATAGGAGAGAAGTGATCAATAGTATGGAGAAGCCGCTCCAAAATAAGCGAGAAGTGATCAATGAGGTGAAGGAGCCGCTCCAAAATAAGTGAGAAGTGATCAATAGTATGGAGAAGCCGCTCCAAATTAAGCGAGAAGTGATCAATAGTATGGAGAAGCCGCTCCAAAATAAGTGAGAAGTGATCAATGAGATGGAGAAGCCGCTCCAAAATAGGAGAGAAGTGATCAATAGTATGGAGAAGCCGCTCCAAGTTAAGCGAGAAGCGATCAATTTGATGAAGTAGCCGCTCCAAAATAGATGAGAAGTGCTCAATTGTATAGAGAAACCGCTCCAAACTAGGAGAGAAGTGCTCAATTGTATAGAGAAACCGCTCCAAACTAGGTGAGAAGTGCTCAATTGTATAGAGAAACCGCTCCAAAATAAGCGAGAAGTGATCAATAGTATGGAGAAACCGCTCCAAAATAAGCGAGAAGTGATCAATAGTATGGAGAAACCACTCCAAAATAGTTGAGAAGTGATCAATGAAGTGGAGAAACCGCTCCAAAACAGATAAGAAGAAATCAATCCATTAAAAAACCGCTCAAATAAGAGTACAAAATAATTAATTCATTAAAAGAGTCACCCGAAAACAGCAAGTTAATGAGGAGGGGAAAGCATATGGCATTGCGTATTGTTTCAGGACGTTCGGGAACAGGGAAATCGGCATTTATTCATCAGGAAATTGTTGAGCAGCTTAAGACAGATCCGTTGGGGCATCCGATTTTCATTATAGTGCCTGACCAGATGTCTTATTCTACGGAATATGAGCTGACGAATAAGCATGGTTTACAGGGCTTGATTCGAGCACAAGTGATGACGTTTAAACGTTTAGCATGGTTGGTGTTACAAGAAACGGGTGGTATTGCTCGTAAAGAAGTGAATGGCTATGGCTATCGAATGCTTATTCGTAAACTTTTGGAGGAACAAAAAAGTGAGTTTTCCTTATTTCGACAAGCAGCAGGAAAACGTGGCTTTACGGAGGAGATTGAAACCCTTTTAAAAGAATTTAGTCGCTATAGCGTCAATAGCTCAGTCTTGGCAGAGGTAACGGAATCTTTGAAGGCGATCGATGCACCCAATACCTTGCAAGCGAAAGCAAACGATTTACATGTCGTTTTGCAGGCATTAGAGGAACGACTGGGTACGACATATGTTGACAGCGAGGGCTATTATCCGATTTTAACGGAGCAATTGAAGTATGCTGAAACGATGAAGCAAGCGACCATTTATATTGATGGATTCACTGCTTTCACTGTGCGAGAGTTAGAACTGGTTCGTGAGTTGTTAAAGGTAACACAGCAAGTAACCGTTGTTCTTCCGTTTGATCATATAGATGAGGCCTTTGATGAACAAGCTCTATTCCATGAAGCAGCTTTAACGAATCAACGACTTCATGATATCGCAAAAGAAGAGGGCATTGATGTTGAATTACCATACCATTTTTATAATACTAAAAGATTTCATTCTGAAGATTTACAGCATGTGGAGGCAAAGTTTGCTGATTTGGAGCCTCAAACGAAAAAAACTTCTGGAGATGTAATCGTGCTTGAAGCATCAAATCGTCGAGCAGAAGTACATGCGATTGCCCGGGAAATAACAAAACTGACAAGGGAAGACGGTTTTCGCTATCAGGATATCGTACTTTTGTATAGACAAGCAGATCTCTATGATCCACTTATTACAAGTATTTTCCAACAATATGAAATTCCTATTTTTACAAATACAAAAAAGACGATGTTACATCATCCATTAATAGAGCTAAGTCGCTCAGCCTTGGAGGTTATGACCTCGAACTGGAAATATGAACCTGTTTTTCGTAGTGTGAAAACAGATTTGTTTTTCCCTTTACAAGCGGAGCTAACGATTTGGCGTGAGCGAGCAGATCGATTAGAAAATTATTGCTTGGCACAAGGCATCTATGGTGAACGATGGTTTGAGGAGGCACGTTGGTTTTATAAAAAATATCGAGGTCTAGAATTCCATTCGCATGTACAAACAGACGAAGAGCGTGCAATGCAGGCAGAAATCGAGGCCATTCGGGATGAAATTCGCCAACCTCTAAAACTTTTACAAGACAAGCTTGATAGCGCGAAGAATGGCAGAGATATTGCGACTGCTTTATTTGAGCTAATAGAGTCATTACAGGTATATGATAAACTGCAAGCAATGAAAGATCGTGAGCTAGAGCGGGGTGACGCATTAGCAGCAAGTGAACATGAACAAGCTTGGAATGAATGGGTTGCTGTTCTTGATCAATTCGTTTATATGTTTGGTGAGCAGGAGATGACTGTAGAGGAAGCAGCCAAAATTCTTGATGAAGGTTTTGATACATTAGAATTTTCAAGAATTCCGCCAACCCTTGATGAGGTAATGGTGGCTACTGTTGATTTAGCCCGTTTATCCAATATCAAAGTTGCCTTTGTTATAGGGATGAATGATGGTGTTTATCCAACTCGTATGGAGTATGAAGGCTTGTTGTCAGATAGCGAGCGTGAATGGTTTAGTCAAATTGGCTATGAGCTTGCCCCTACCTCTACTAATCGTTTATTACAGGAAAATTTCTTGTTCTATCGCGCTATTACAACGCCATCTAACAAATTGTATATGACGTACCCTACGGCGGATGAGGAAGGCAAGGCACTGCTATCCTCACTTTATATTAAGAAAATAATAGGGAATGACAAAAAGACGGGTTTATTAAGTGATGTTTCCATAGAACGAGTGGTAATCGATCCGATTGAATTACTAGACGGAGATGTTTTGCCATATTTACGCCATCCACGTACCGCATTAGCACATCTGATGGTGCAGATACGTCAAGCTGAACATAGCCGTGAACTAGCTCCAGAATGGCTAGCTTTACAAAGATTTTATAAACAAGATCCATATTGGGCGCTCATTTTCGACCGTGTCCTTTATCCAATTACCCATAAAAATGAGGCTGAACCACTTGAAACCTATATTACACAGGAATTATATGGTCAGAAGCTAACATCCAGTGTGTCGCGAATTGAGAAATACTTCAGATGTCCTTTTTCTCATTTCACTACATACGGTCTACGTCTAGAAGAACGTGCTGAGTATCGTCTAGAAACCTTTGCAATGGGTGACTTATTCCATGAGGCGTTAAAGTGGATTACAGAGGAAACACATCGTCAGCAATTATCATGGATTCGTTTAACAACAAAGCAAATTAAACAATTAGCACGTCAAGCAGTAGAACAAATTGTACCAGTCTTTTCCCATCAAATCCTATTATCTAGTGCCCGTTATCGCTATATTCAGCGTAAGCTTATTCGAATTGTCGAGCGCACAATGACGGCATTGACACGGCATGCTAATGTATCTCACTTCAAACCAATTGCGATTGAGGCATCATTTGGTCCTGGACAACATGAACAGCTACCACCACTAGAGATTGATTTGACTGGTGGCAAGAAAATGTTTATGCGTGGGCGTATTGATAGAGTGGATAGTGCAACGATAGATGACCGCTCTTATTTGCGGATTGTTGACTATAAATCCTCAGCTCGTGACCTTGATTTAAATGAGGTTTATTACGGATTATCCTTACAGGTCCTAACGTATTTAGATGTGGCAATGGAAAATAGCTCTTACTGGCTATCAGGTGAGGCAGAGCCAGCAGGGGTACTGTATGTCCATGTCCATAATCCGATGCTAAAGCTGGATAAGGATTTGACGGACAGTGAAATAGAAGAGGATCGTTTAAAGCAGTATAAAATGAAAGGTTTACTGTCTGAAAACGCTGAGGCGATATTATCGATGGACGAACAATTGGAGGAAAGTAGCGGGCATTCAAAAATCATTCCTGTCTATATGAAAAAAGATGGAACACCTTCTGAATCACAATCCCGCATAGTTCCTGTCAATGATATGAAAAAGTTACAGCATTTCGTTCGTCGTAAACATCAGGAGGCAGGGAATGGTATCTTATCTGGTGATACCGCCATTAGCCCCTATAAATTGAAAGCCAAAACGGCATGTGATTATTGTCAATTTGCTGCAGTTTGCCAATTTGATCCATCTGATGGTAAACAAAGCTATCGTCAATTGATGCAAGCAAAGCCGAATGATATTGTTGATAAAATTCGGAAGGAGGTAGAATAGCATGGTACAAACAATTCCTATTAAGCCAGCAGATGTCACATGGACAGACGATCAGTGGAAGGCGATTTATGCTAGCGGTCAAGATACACTTGTATCGGCTGCGGCAGGGTCTGGGAAAACAGCAGTCCTGATTAATCGTATGATTGAAAAAGTCATTGCTACTGAAAATCCCATCAATGTAGATGAACTATTGGTAGTGACCTTTACGAATGCTTCAGCCGCTGAAATGCGCCATCGTATGTCTGAGGCATTAGAAAAGGCGATAGCAGAAAATCCAACATCCAACCATTTAAGACGGCAGCTTAGTCTTGTGAATAAAGCACAAATTTCCACCCTGCATTCCTTCTGTTTAGCCATTGTGAAGCAATACGCATACTTACTTGAGATAGATCCAGGCTTTCGTATTGCCAATGAAGCAGAAATAGCATTATTAAGAGATGATGTTTTAGCAGAAGTTCTAGAAGATGCCTACGATTCTGAGGATGAGGCTCACGTACAGGCTATTTATCGTCTTGTTGATAGCTTTACCTCAGATCGTGATGATCAAGCCATCGAAACGCTGATTAGTAAACTTTATGATACTTCTCGTGTACATGCAGAACCTCAAAAATGGCTATGGAGCCTTCCACAAGCATATGATTTAGCTGATGAAGTGACGATTGATGATTTAGAGCTATCTCAATACGTCAAATTGACCGTACGCCATAGTCTGGAAGAGGCGTTTGTATTAATTTCAGAAATGCGGGCGATTACATTACAGCCAGACGGACCTGCCCCCTATGCTGAAACGGCAGAAATTGATTTTGCTATGATTCAGGAAGGGATTCGCATTAGTCAAAGCGGTACATGGCAGGAGCTATTTGATTATTTTGCAACGGTCAAATGGTCTACATTAAAACGAGTATCAAAGGATGCATTAGTAGATGTAGAGCTACAAGAGCTGGCGAAGAAAAAACGAGACGCAGCCAAAAAAATGATGAATAAAATCAAAGAGGCGTTTTTTGTTCGTACGCCTGCACGCCTACTTGAGGAAATAAGATTAATGGCACCGACGATTGCTACGTTAGTGGAATTGACCACTACTTTTAGTGAACAATTCCGACTAGCCAAGCTAGAACGTGGAATCATTGACTTTTCAGATTTGGAGCATTATGCACTTCAAATTTTAACGGTGGAGGTAGATGGCGAGCTTCAGCCGTCACCAGTTGCACTAGATATGAAAAAACGCTTTAAAGAAGTGCTGGTGGACGAATACCAGGATACCAATATGCTACAGGAAACCATCTTACAACTTGTCAAAACAGGTGAAGAACAGGATGGCAACCTTTTTATGGTTGGGGACGTAAAACAAAGTATTTACCGTTTCCGATTAGCTGAACCAAAGCTCTTTATGCGAAAATATAGTGAGTATGTGGAGACACCTGAGGTAACGGGGATGCGAATTGATTTAAATGCTAACTTCCGTAGTCGAAAAGAAGTGTTGAATGCGACAAACTACGTTTTTGCACAAATTATGGGTGAGCGTGTTGGTGAAATTCTTTATGACGACAATGCGTCATTAAAGCCCGCTGCGCCTTATGATGATAAAGAAATACCTGTTGAGCTAGTCGTAATGCATCCACCACCGGAAGAGGAAACAACAGAAGAACTGGAAGAAATAAACAACGAGGCTGCTGAGCTAGAGGAATTAAAAAAATCACAATATGAGGCACGCTTTATTATCGATCGTATCCGTCAGATGATGGAAGATGGAACAACCGTTTACGATACGAAAACAAAAACAGAGCGACCATTAAAGTATAGTGATATTGTGATTTTAATGCGTTCGATGACATGGTCGACAGATTTAGTGGAGGAATTTAAGCTGGCAGGGATTCCACTCTATGCAGAATCGTCTAAAGGCTATTTTGATGCGCTTGAAGTGATGATTATGTTAAATGTCCTGAAGGTAGTCGATAATCCCTATCAGGACATCCCATTAGCTTCTGTACTGCGCGCACCATTTGTTGGTTTAACGGAAAATGAGCTGGCGAAAATCCGTTTAGCCGATCAAAAGGTACCTTTTTATGATGCTTTACGACAATTTATTCGCAGTGAAGGACATGGTGTGCAAACCACTACATTTGAGAAGCTGCAACGCTTTATGCTAGCCTTTGAAAATTGGCGAGATTTAGCACGTCGTGGATCATTGTCTGATTTAATTTGGAAAATTTATTTAGATACACATTATTATGAAATGGTTGGGGCAATGCCGAATGGCAAACAGCGTCAGGCAAATTTACGCGTTTTACATGATCGTGCGTTAATGTATGAAAAAACGGCATTTCGTGGACTATTCCGTTTTTTACGTTTTATTGATCGTATGCGTACGCGTGGTGATGATTTAGGCACTGCCAAATCAATTGGCGAAAAGGACGATGTGGTGCGCCTGGTGACAATTCACTCTTCCAAGGGATTAGAATATCCAGTCGTCTTTGTTGCAGGAATGGGACGTCCGTTTAATAAAATGGATTTTCATCAACCTTATTTATTCGATCAAGATTTTGGACTAGCTGTTAAGGCCATTGATCCCGAAAATCGTATCACCTATACATCGTTACCGTTTTTAGCATTGAAGGAGAAAAAAGAACTAGAGATGCGCGCAGAAGAAATGCGTGTCTTATATGTTGCGATGACTCGTGCGAAAGAGCGTTTGATTTTAGTAGGCTCAGTGAAGAACTGGGAGAAAACACGCGACAACTGGCAGGACGCACAAAGTTTGCCGTTGGATGCACCGCTTCAAGACTATTTACGTGCTAGAGCTAATAGCTATTTGGACTGGATAGGCCCAGCAGTGGCAAGGCATGCGGACTTTGCAGCAGTAGCAACCAATTCTTATAAGAAATTAGAGGATCCATCACATTGGTGGGTTCAAGCCATCGATACAAAGCATTACTCGTATGAGTTACAGGCGATGGGCGATGAAGTACAGCAAGCGCTTGCGATGCCAGAGGATGAGGACTTGCTGGCTGAAATCACGACCCGCTTTCAAGCACAGTATGCCTATCAAAAATCAACAAGAAAGCGCTCCAAAACATCTGTTAGTGAAATAAAGCGATTAGAAAATTTACAGCGTCAGGAGGAACCCGAATTTTATTTTGCCTCCCCTACCAAGCAAAAGGCTTCATCCATTGCACCTCGACCAGCTTTTTTACAGGAACAACAGTTAACAGGTGCTGAAATTGGTACCGCTGTGCACACAGTGATGCAGCATGTCCCTCAGTTTGGTTTTGGTCATATCAATGATGTAAAGGGCTTTGTAGAGGATTTAGTCGCAAGGCAGCTTTTAACAGAGGCAGAGGGTATGGTGGTTCCACAAGCGAAGATTTATCATTTCTTTGAGACAGAAATAGGGCAACGCTTTCAACGGGCGAGTCAAATACGTAGGGAAATGCCATTTACCATTAGTAGAATCGATGAAGATGGCGATGCTCAAATTGTGCAAGGGATTATTGACTGCTTATTTGAGGATGAATACGGTAATTGGGTCTTGTTGGATTATAAAACGGATCGTATACAATCTCATTTTGCGCAGGAGCCTGCCCTGTCAAAAGAAATACTAGGTCGTTATGCCGTACAGCTTCGTGTTTATAGTGAAGCCATTGAATCCATTTTACACATCAAGGTGAGCGATAAAGTATTATATTTATTCGATAATGAACAGATCATACAGGCATAAAGAGCTTGTTATGGGAAAAGTAGGGCTTATTTGTCCTGCTTTCACCATAGCTACTAGTCAAGAGGAGGCTATTTTGTGGAGTTAAAACCGACAATGTTGCAGGAACGAATGGCAACATTAGATATTTTACGAGGTATTAGTTTAGTAGGTATCTTACTTGTAAATATGTATACCTTTTATTTGCCAATGCCGCATATTGATTTGGCATCATGGTTTACAACCCCATCGGATATTGTGTGGCAGAAAAATATAGATATTTATGTGCAAGGTAGCTTTTACCCGCTCTTTGCCATGCTATTTGGTTATGGACTGGCTATGCAGTGGCAGAAGGCTCAGAGTCGTGAACAAAACTTTTATACGCTAGGGCTTCGTAGACTGTCCATCCTTTTTGCCTTTGGTTTTGTCCATGCTGTGCTAATTTGGTGGGGCGACATATTAATGATGTATGCATTTTGTGGCGTTTTTTTAGTGCTTTTACTACGTTTGAGTCCTATCTGGCTATTAGCTAGTGCTTTGATCATTAATGGCTTGATGCAAGTTTTTATGCTCTTTGTGGTAGGGATTGTTAATTTTAATACAAAAGTAGATGACTACTTAGATATCGTATCAGTAGAGAAGGCCATCACGGCTTATGGGACAGGAGACTGGGTAGATGCCTTTATGCAACGCTTAACAGATTTATCGACGCAGGCAGGCATCGAGATGTGGTTTGTCGCACTGTTCACCATTTTACCGTATATGTTAATAGGTGCCGCTGCCTCTAAATGGCGTTTAGTAGAACGAGCTAAAGAATTGAAGTGGTTATGGCTGACATTAGCAATTGCCGGATTGGTCATCGGAATTGGTATGAAAAGCTTATCTATTATGTTTACAAGAACTTATTTACTAGATTATTTAAAGGTATACATAGGGGGTCCAATGCTATCGGTGGGCTATATCGGGGTTATTGTGTTACTTTGCTTAATGCCAATTGTGCCAAAGCTACTTAGTCCTTTTGCTAAAATTGGGCGCATGTCATTAACGATGTATATCCTTCAATCGATTATAGGCACTTGTTTATTCTATCAATTTGGTTTTGGCTGGTATGGCAAAGTAAGTGTGGAAACTGGGGTATTAATTGCTATTGGCATTATTGTTGTACAAATGATCATAGCAGAAATTTGGCTATCTAAGTGGAAACAAGGGCCGTTAGAGGCAATATGGCGTAAATTAACATATAAGCAAAAGGTGGAAGTACGTTAATATATTCCTCTTCACATGCATATTTTAAGAAGATATAACAACTTATAAAAATGTTGTCGCAAAAATGAGGTAATTTCTATCATATTGTTGTATTATGTAGAAAAAAGAAGGAGCTCTTTCAATCATGAAAATTTTATCATTCAAATTAGGTGGACATGTAAGCTTTGGACCAAAAGTAAAAAAAGAAGAAGCGGTATGGGACGTACTCGCTATTCAAAATGAACTTCAAGTTCTCCCTTCTTTTTCAAGTTCAATCGTGGATGGCATTGCTTTAGGCTTTGATTTTGTGGAACAGATTCGTAAATTAGTAGAGGCAGCAGAAAAATCAGATAATGCTAATAGTTTTAAACGTGAATTTACAGAGATTGAATGGCTTTCACCAATTCCACGTACACCTAAAAATATTATGTGTATTGGTAAAAACTATGATGAACATGCGAAGGAAATGGGTGCAGAAGCAGCACCAACGGATTTAATGGTATTTACAAAATCACCAACTGCAATTGCCGCTGATGGACAAACAATTTCTATTCATGCTGATCTTTCTTCAAAAATGGATTATGAAGGTGAGCTAGCTATCGTTATTGGGAAACGTGGCAAAAACATTCCTAAAAATTTAGCATTTGATTATGTATTTGGCTACACAATTGCCAACGATGTAACAGCTCGTGATTTACAAGAGAAACATAAACAATTCTTCTTGGGTAAAAGCTTAGACGGTACTTGCCCTCTTGGACCATACCTTGTGACAAAGGATGAAATTCCAAATCCACAAGACTTAACAGTTGTTACAAAGGTTAATGATGAAGTACGTCAAAACGGCTCTACGAAAGATATGATGTTCACTGTTGAAACACTAGTATCCATCCTATCAAAGCATGTGACATTAGAGCCAGGAGATGTTATTTTAACAGGTACGCCAGCAGGAGTTGGCAAAGGTATGAACCCGCCACAATTCTTAAAAGCTGGAGATACAGTAAAAGTATCCATTCAAGGAATCGGTACATTAGTCAACCATTTTGAATAATGATGATATCAATCCGCGGGAGTCCATACTCCGCGGATTTTTTACTTCTTTAAGGGAAGGTAACAGAAGTTAAAGCTGTTAGATCTAACGATGTAGAATCTTAATTGATGTAAATTATGTGAACACTATTGTAATATTTGAAACCCTTTCCATCGCATGGTAGGATAGAGTTTGATAGAAAAAGAATGAGGTGGGACAAACATGAGTTTTTTAACTAGCCAAACGCATTTGCATATTACTACGTGGGTAGTGGCTATTGTTATCTTTTTAATTGCGGCACTAATGGGTAAGCAATCAAAAGGCTTACATATGACATTACGTCTGTTTTATGTATTAATAATCATCACAGGTGGAGCATTATTTATCGAGGCAATGGACTATGGTCAAGGTATGCTTTACGGTTTTAAATTCTTAGGTGGCATACTTGTAATTGGTATGATGGAAATGGTATTAGTGCGCCAAAAGAAAAATAAACCAACAGGTATGTTTTGGATTTTATTTGCAGTATTCTTATTAATCACTTTGTTCCTAGGATTTAAACTACCAATGGGTCAAGATTTCTTAGCATAATGATTTAAAAGTCGTGAAGTAGTAGTTGCTTCACGGCTTTTATTTTGTAACCGAAAATGAAGACGTAATTGACACCTTTTTGCCGTAATTCATTTCGCATTTTCGCAAAATCTTTGGAAAAGATAGCGACGTGACTGAGTTATTTGGTAAAATGACGATGATTGGTTTGAAAGAGAGGGAATAACAGTGAAATTTAAGAAGTGGATAAGTGCAACGGCTGCATCACTTTTATTAGCAACTTCATTCGTAACTACTATACCAGTAGCCCATGCGGATGAATCAGCGACTAGAACGATAGCAGAAGAGAGCATCTATGATTTACTCGTTGACCGTTTCTTTAATGGCTCGGGCACAAACGATTTTGATACAAATACGCAGGACCCTTCGAAATTTGCGGGAGGCGATTTTACAGGTTTACAGGATAAACTGAAATTTATCGGTGAGATGGGCTATACGATTGTTTCCATTGGACCTATTTTTTCTACAGAGAAATACGATGGTTCAATGCCAACAAGCTATACTACAATCGAACGTCATTTTGGAACAACGGAAGAATTCCAAAGTATTGTAGAGGCCTATAAAGCTAAAAATATGTCTATTATGGTTGATTTTCCACTTACAAATGTGAGTCCAAATCATGAGTGGGCAAAGGATGCTTCAAAAGCAGATTGGGTTGCATCTACGAATAATGGACAAGTACAGTGGGATTTAGCGAATAAAGATGTGCAAGAGGCACTTATTCAAGCAGTAACTGAATTTGTTTCTACATATGACATCGGTGGTATTCGTTTAACAAATATTGCAGGGGCTGATACAGCGTTTATCAATGCAATGATAGCCGCATTAAAAGAGACAAAATCGTCCCTTTATGTCATTGCTAATGAAGAAAGTGATGCTGACTTTGATGCAACTTTCTCACCTGTAACGGCAGATATCTATCGTAATATGTTTAAAAACGTGGATATGGATTCCTCTAAATTAATGGAACCTTTTACAGGAGAAAAACCGACACAAATTATGGTGGATTCGCTTGAAACTCATCGTTTTACATTCGACTCTGCTAATGAAAATATGTTCCCACCTACACGCTTAAAAATGGCGATGGGTGCTTTATTTATGCTACCAGGAATTCCTGTCGTACAATATGGTACCGAAATTGCTATGAATGGGGAAGCCAAACCAGATACACACCAGTTTTACAACTTTAAAACAGATGAAGAACTGATTGATTATATTAAAAATGTTCAATCTTTACGTAATCAATCAGCTACTTTGCGTAATGGTGATTTTGAAGTCATTACAAATGAAAATGGCCTTCTTGTCTTTACACGTACTTCTGATGAAGAAAAGTGGGTAATCATGGTTAATAATACTGGTAAAACACAACGCGTCGACTTAACGCCTGAACAACTTGGTGAAGGGAAAATGTTGAACGGGATTTTACATGAGGAAAAAGTTCGTATAAATGAAAAAGAAGTTTATCCTGTTATTTTAGACCGAGAAATGGTCGAGATTTATCAGGTTCGCAATGATGAAGGCTTAAACACGCCCTATATGGTGGCTTTAGGCTTAGTATGGTTGATCTTTATTGGTTTTGTAGTCATCATCATTAAACGAGGAAAAGTTCGCCGTCAGGAACAAGACGTCCAACAATAATAGCACAACGAAAAAAGCATGCTAGGAGCCATCCTAACATGCTTTTTATTAGCCTTCAAAGCTTTTATTTGTGAAGAAAATCGCAATAGTCCCTGGACCTACATGTGAACCAATTGCGGAGCCAATCATAGTAATTTGCACAGCTTGAGGTGAAAAACGCTCCTGGATAGAGGCTTTTGCTTCATTTGCAAAGGCAGCATCATCACTATGGCTAATACCTACGATTTTATTTGTAAAGCTGCCGCCACGCTCCTGCATTAAATCTAACATACGATTAAGTGCCTTTTTTCGACCGCGAGACTTTTCAATCGGTACAAGTTTGCCATCTTCTACATTTAAAATAGGTTTAATACTAAGTAGGCCACCTAAAAATGCACTGGCTTTGGATACACGACCACCTTTAGCAAGGTAATCTAAATCCTCTACTGTAAATAAATGCTCGACCTGAGGTGCAAGGGTATTTATTTTAGATGCCGTATCTTCTAAGGATACGCCCATATTTCGAAGTCGAACAGCTTCTTCCACGACAAGGCCATGTCCTAATGAGGCGCATTTAGAGTCGATAATGACTAGTTTTAAGGAAGGGTACTGCTCAAGTACTTGATTGCGAATCATTTGAGCAGTACTATATGTGCCTGATAATTCCGATGAAAACGCGATATAAATGCCTTCTTCATCATTTTTGGCTAGTTCCTCAAAATACTTCAAAAACAGCTCAGGTGACACTTGTGATGTTTTTGGCTGAGCACCTTGACGTATCGCATCATAAATCTCTTTGGAATCAATTGAAATCACATCTTCATATTCTTTGTTGTTCAATTGCACTCGTAAAGGGAGTAGCACGACATCATTTTCTTCATAGTAAGACTTCGGTAGATCACATCCACTATCTGTAAAAATCTTCATTCTCTTGTCCCCCTAAATTCAACTTACTTTTCAAGCTTTTTAACTTTATTCAGTAGATACTCACTTTAGATAAATGGAAGGGGTACCACTGAATAAAGTTAAACTGGTAAAAATGGAATGTTAACTTGAACTTACTACTTAACTATGATAATTTCAAGCGTTCAATGAGTATTTTTGCAATTCCATCATCATTATTCGTTGCAGTTATTTCATTAGCAATGTTTTTAAGACTTGAGATACCGTTCCCCATCGCTACGCCAAGTCCAGCATATTCAATCATTTCTAAATCATTGTCTTCATCGCCAAACGCGATGATGCGCTCACGTGGGATACCTAAATCTTTTGCTACATGCGCTATACCAACAGCTTTATTTAAGCCCCGACGCACAATTTCAATAATATGAAGAGGTGCGCCCCATCGACGATGCTCGATGACTTCAGCATGCACCGCCTGTAAATGATCACGTATAATAACCGAATTTGCTTCATTTGCCTGAATCAGCAAACTTGTGGGATTTTCTAAGAGATGTGTGTATAAATCCCCAAGTGTAATTTTGGGATTTCCCATATTAAAAATATTTAAGATACGATCATCTTCTGTGTGAACATAAATATCATCTTTTACCTCAGCGATAATATTTTCATACTCATAGCTATTAATAGAATCAACGACATCATGTACAACACTTAAATCAATCGGTGTGTGCATATGTTGCCAAGAGATATTTTTAGGATGATGCACATATGCGCCATTAAAATTGACAATGGGTGTAGTGAGCCCAAGCTCATGATAATAAAGATCGCTTGCACGGTATGGGCGCCCCGTCGCAATCATCACTTGATGCCCTTGTTCCTTAGCCTGCAATAATGTTTTTTTCGTTTTTGCTGTAATTTGTTGTTGATCTGTTAATAAAGTTCCATCTAAGTCTAATACGATTAAATGCGGTTTCATAGCTCGTTGCCCCTTTCCTATAGTTTGAATAGTATCTCTTTGTCTTACATTCGTCAAAATTTTGTCACAGTGAAAAAAGTTTGCTAACATAAAGATGAGACAAGAGTTGGGAGTGACAATAATGTTTGTAGAAAAAGAAGTGTGGGGAACTATTCCTTTATTACATATACATACAGACAATATGAATGAAGAAACCCCGGTAGTGATTTTTTTGCATGGCTTTATGAGTGCAAAAGAACATAACTTACACTATGCATACCAATTGGTGCATAAAGGGGTGCGTGTCCTATTGCCAGATGCAAAATTTCATGGTGAGCGTAGCGAAGGCCTAACAGAAATGCAAATGAACTTAAATTTTTGGGACATTGTTTTAAATTCTATTCATGAAGTGCAACAATTATATGATGAATTAAAGAATAAAAAATTATTAGCTAGTCATAATATTGGCATAGCAGGTACTTCAATGGGTGGCATCGTGACATCAGGCTGTCTGAAGCTTTATGATTGGATACAAACAGCTGCAATATGTATGGGCGCACCTGGTTTTATTAAATTGGGTGAATATCAATTACAGCAATTTGCTAAAAGCGGAGTAAACTGGCCTATGTCAGAGGAAGATGTAGAAAAAATTAATGATATCCTTGCTAAATATGATGTCAGTCTAACACCAGAAAAATTCGCAGGTCGCCCTGTATTCTTTTGGCATGGTGAATTAGATAAAACAGTTCCTTTCAACGAAACGTATAAATTTTATGAAACATTACGGGAATACTATCAAGCAAACCCTGATTATTTAAAGTTCATGGTGAACAAAAGAGCTGGACATGCCGTACCGCGTGACGGTATGCTAGCAGCAACAGAATGGCTTGCACAGCATTTGGCATAACAGGATGCATCTGCTATGATAAGGTTAACACTATGATGGAAGGAGAAATACGAATGGATCAAGATATGAAAGACAGCATGTTTGGTGCTTTAGAAAATGTAATTGACCCTGAGCTTGGCATTGATATCGTCAACTTAGGTTTAGTATATGATGTGGATTTAGATGATGAAGGTGTCGCAACTGTTACAATGACCTTGACATCGATGGGCTGTCCACTTGGACCAGTCATTGTGGATCAAGTAAATACAGCATTAGGTGAACTTCCTGAAGTGAAAAGTACAAATGTGAATATTGTATGGAATCCACCTTGGTCAAAAGATAAAATGTCACGCTATGCAAAAATGGCATTAGGTGTACGTTAAAATGTAATATTAAACCCTGCTTATTCAAAAATAAGCAGGGTTTTTGCTTGTAACGAAATTAATCGATACGGCATATTTGTAATGGACAATTTTCACAGGCAATTTCATTTTTTAAAAATTGTAAATCATGAATGGTAATAAATCCTTTATCAAAAGTGATAATCTCATGTTTTTTTAAATCATTCAGCATGCGATTGATCATTTCACGACTTGTTGCACACAAATTCGCAATTTCTGTATTGGTTAGCTGAAAATCAATAAAAATGGAGCCATTTTCTAAAGGTTTACCATACGTATTGGAAAGTCGAATGAGCGTTGAAAATAGAGCACCTTTTTTACCGTTTAACACTAAATCGCGCAAACGACTTTGATGCTTTAAGTTTTCTGTTTGCAACCACTTCATATATTCCACCATAATTGTCGGCTGCTCTTCTAGTAAATGCTCCAAAGATTTACGACTCAAAACATACAGCGTAGAGGGTTCTAAAACTTTGGCAGTCATCGAATTATAGACGAGATTACAAAATAATGAACCTTCTCCTATTATACTGTCAGGACCACAAATACGAATGGTTAATTCCTTGCCAGTTTCGGATTCTTGGCTAATCGAAATAACACCTGATTGGATGTAATAAATTTCTTTTGCCCGTTCTCCCTCTAGAAAAATTTTATTTCCTTTATTCACTTTGATAAAAACACCGTGCTTTTGAAAAAGATCCTTAATTTTTTCAAACATATTATCCATTAAAACCATATCTCCAACACATCGCTTTCTTTTTGTAATAAATGGCGATTATTACAAAAGGATAGTGGATTTCGATACTAAAACATAGAAACATATCATTATTATAACGTAGATTTCCATAATAAGTGAAAAAATTTTAGTGCAATTTCTTTGCTAAGCATTGTCGAGTGATGTAAAATAAAGTTAGTCAAAAAAGGTCAAACTTTTTTAAATGAATAAGATTGGGTATATAAATAATGAGAAACATGAAAGTAAAGGAGTGCTAGCTATGCAATTTCAACAAACAGACAATAAAAAACCATTAGAGCAATTTGGACGTAATTTAATTGAAGAAGTGAAAAATGGCAAGATGGACCCTGTTATCGGTCGTGATGAAGAAATCCGAAATGTCATTCGTATTTTAACACGTAAAACGAAAAATAATCCTGTATTAATAGGTGAACCAGGAGTTGGTAAAACAGCGATTGTTGAAGGTTTAGCACAGCGTATTGTAAAAGGTGATGTACCAGAAGGCTTGAAAGAATGTGTGCTATATGAACTGGATATGAGTGCGCTAATCGCTGGTGCAAGCTATCGTGGACAATTTGAAGAACGCTTAAAAGGTGTGCTAAAAGAAGTAAAAGATTCAGAAGGACAAATTATTCTATTTATTGATGAAATTCATACGATCGTAGGCGCAGGAAAAACAGATGGCGCTATGGATGCAGGAAATATGCTAAAGCCAATGCTAGCACGTGGTGAATTACACTGTATTGGTGCTACTACTTTAGATGAATATCGTATGTACATTGAAAAAGATCCCGCGTTAGAACGCCGATTCCAGCAAGTACTAGTGCGTGAGCCTTCTATAGAGGATACAGTATCCATTTTACGTGGCTTAAAAGAACGCTTTGAGTTGCATCATGCCGTACGTATTCATGACAGAGCCATTGTTGCGGCAGCAGAACTATCCAATCGATATATTACAGAGCGTTTTTTACCTGATAAAGCGATTGATTTAATTGATGAGGCTTGTGCAATGATACGTACGGAAATTGATTCCATGCCACAGGAGTTAGACGCAGTCACTCGTCGTATTATGCAGCTAGAAATTGAAGAACAGGCATTACGTAAGGAGAAAGACGAGGCAAGTAAAAAGCGTCTAGAGCAATTACGTGAGGAATTAACAAAGTTAAAAAAATCCTCTGAGGGCATGCGACAACAATGGGAAGCAGAAAAAGAAAAGCTTCACGATATCCAGAAAAAACGGGAAAAATTGGATAAATATCGTCGTGATTTAGATGAGGCGGAAAGTAAATATGATTTAAATAAAGCTGCTGAATTACGTCATGGTAAAATTCCGACACTTGAAAAAGACATTCAGGCACTTGAAAAGGAATTAGAGAACGGTGCAGAATCTCGCATTTTACGTGAAGAGGTAACAGCAGATGAAATCGCTGCGATCGTTTCACGTTGGACAGGAATTCCTGTTACAAAATTAGTGGAGGGTGAGCGTGAAAAACTCTTACGTTTAAAGGATACATTGCATGAACGTGTGGTTGGGCAAGATACAGCTGTTCAATTAGTGACAGAAGCCGTATGGCGTGCACGTGCAGGCATCAAAGATCCACACCGACCTATTGGTAGCTTTTTATTCTTAGGCCCAACTGGTGTAGGTAAAACAGAACTTGCCAAGGCACTTGCTGCACAGTTATTTGATTCAGAGGATCACTTTATTCGTATTGATATGAGTGAATACATGGAGAAACATAGTGTGTCCCGTCTTGTTGGTGCTCCTCCAGGTTATGTAGGCTATGAGGAAGGTGGACAACTAACAGAAGCCGTTCGCCGAAATCCTTATTCTGTGGTGCTACTAGATGAGATTGAAAAAGCTCATCCTGATGTGGCGAATATTTTACTGCAAATTTTAGATGATGGTCGCATTACAGATAGTCAGGGACGTATGGTGAATTTTACAAATACAGTGGTCATTTTAACTTCGAATATTGGTTCTAGCTATTTAATGGAAGCAAAAGAAAATGATGCCGCTGTGGAGGACTTAGTTATGACGGCCTTACGACAACATTTTAAACCAGAGCTATTAAACCGAATGGATGATATCATCTTCTTCCATGCTTTATCTACTAAACATTTTACAGCGATTGCTTGGAAGTATGTGGAGCAATTGATTCAACGTGTGGCAGAGCAAGAAATTACTTTATCTGTCGAGCAAGAAGTCATTGATTGGGTAGTACAGCAAGGCGCAGATGCCCAGTTTGGAGCAAGACCACTAAAACGCTTTGTACAGCGACATATCGAAACAGCCGTTGCTAAAGAACTCTTACGCGGAGAAGTTTTACCAGGGGAGATATTGCATGTAAAAATGCGTGATGGCCAATGTGTTGTGGAGAAATAACAGAAAAAACCTGTTCGGCATGAAGCTGAACAGGTTTTTTCTAGCTGAATTAATGATGGTCTGCAGCTTCTGGTGTAGGGTCGTTTGGAATGATTGCTCCAATAATAAAGATAAGGATGGAGAATACAACCGAAACGATTGCCCCAGTTTTGAAATCAAATGGTACACCAAGTACAGAGCTGACTACGTAGTTTAACATAGAAACTAGTAGGAATGACCATATGAACGTTACGATATATTGCATTAATTTCACCTCAACCGAACTTTTTTCATCATAAGGTTTTACTCATATTCATTATCATATCATAACATAAATCAAAAAAAAATGAACCATTTATGTGAAACATGGCGATTTTGTCACAACAAATATGAGTTTTTGTATTTTATATTTGGTGGTGTTAAAGTATTTAGGAATGGTTCTGAAATAGGGGAATGCGCTCCTAAGCTGGTGAAAAGCGCTCAGAAATAGTGGAAATCCGCTCCTAAACGGATAGAAAGCGCTCCAAAAAGGGAGAACCCCGCTCAAAGGTGGAGAGAAAGCGCTCTAAAAAGGGAGAACCCCGCTCAAAGGTGGAGAGAAAGCGCTCTAAAAAGGGAGAACCCCGCTCAAAGATGGATGGAAAGCGCTCTAAAAAGAGAGAACCCCGCTCAAAGATGGAGAGAAAGCGCTCCAAAAAGGGAGAACCCCGCTCAAAGTAGGATAAAAAGCGCTCCAAAAAAGAAGGGCCCCGCTCCTAAATGGAGAGAAACCGCTCCAAAATAGGTGAACCCCGCTCTAGGTTCACTAAAAGCGCTCCAAAAACTAAAGAAACTGCTCAACAAGGATAATAAACCCTCTAAAATAGAAGGCCCTCATTTCATCAAATTCCTTCACCTCGATAATCAAACAACACCACCCTCATACACATAAAATTTAAATCATCTTGCGTCTTTCCTTTTGTATGCGTTATAATTATGACCAGTTACTAATAATTGATAGTAAGAAAGCTGAGGGGTTGCTATATGAACGCTGGTATTATAGGAATAGGCAAATATGTTCCTGAGAAGGTCGTTACAAATTTTGATTTGGAAAAAATAATGGATACTTCGGATGAATGGATTCGTACTCGAACAGGCATTGAAGAACGTCATTTTGCGGCAGATGATCAGGAAACTTCAGATTTAGCAGTAGCTGCTGCAAAAGAAGCTATTGCAAATGCGGGGATTACGCCTGAGGAAATTGGTTTAATTCTTGTAGCAACTGTCACACAGGATCAAAATTTTCCAAGTGTAGCTTGTATGGTTCAGGAACAACTCGGAGCAGTGAATGCTGCAGCGATGGATCAAGCAGCAGCATGTGCAGGATTTATATATAGCTTAGTGACAGCAAAGCATTTTGTTGAGGCAAATGCTTATAAATATGTCTTAGTAGTAGGTGTAGAAAAGCTGTCGAAAGTCGTTGATTGGGAAGATCGTAATACAGCTGTATTATTTGGCGATGGTGCTAGTGCAGCTATCGTTGGGCCAGTATCTGAAGGTAGAGGTATTTTATCATTCGAACTTGGTGCAGACGGTACAGGCGGAAAGAATCTTTACTTATCGAAGCAAGACACAATTGCGATGAATGGTCGTGAAGTGTTTAAGTTTGCTGTGCGTCAAATGGGTGAATCGGCTGTTAATGTATTAGAAAAAGCGGGATTAACAAAAGAAGATGTTGATTTTTTAGTGCCGCATCAGGCAAATATACGAATTATGGAATCTGCTCGTGAACGATTAGAGCTACCACCAGAAAAAATGTCAAAAACGATTCATAAATACGGAAATACTTCAGCAGCATCTATTGGGATTTCCTTGGTAGATGAGCTCGAAGCAGGTAAGATTAAAGAGGATGATTTATTAGTCCTTGTAGGTTTTGGTGGCGGCTTAACATGGGGTGCCGTAGCCATGAGATGGGGAAAATAAGTAGGAAAAATGCTTGAGGGGAGTAAGACAATGAGTAAACGACGAGTAGTAATTACAGGAATTGGCGCAGTTACACCACTAGGAAATAACATCGAAGAAACATGGGCAAACATTAAAGCTGGTAAATCTGGCATAGGTGAGCTGACACGTTTAAATAAAGATCTTTTTGCAGCAAAAATCGCAGCAGAAGTGAAGGACTTCGATATTGAAAAATATATTGATCGTAAAGAAGCACGTAAAATGGATCGTTTCACACAATACGCATTAGCTGCTTCCATTATGGCAATGGAAGATGCACAGCTAACAATTGATGAAGAGCTAGCTCCACGTGCAGGTGTATGGATTGGCTCTGGTATCGGTGGAATGGAAACATATGAACAACAATTTTTAACATTCCAAGAGCGTGGTGCAAGACGTGTCAGTCCATTCTTTATTCCAATGATGATTCCTGATATGGCTTCGGGTCAAGTTTCTATTCACTTTGGTGCAAAGGGGATTAACTCTTGCTCTGTAACGGCATGTGCTTCGGGTACAAACTCTATTGGGGATGCCTTTAAAGTAATTGAACGTGGGGATGCAGATGTCATGATTTCGGGTGGTGCTGAATCACCAATCGTAACAATGGCTGTGGCAGGCTTCTGTGCCAATACAGCTTTATCATTAAATCAAGACCCACAAGCAGCATGTCGCCCATTCGATAAAAACCGCGATGGCTTTATTATCGGAGAAGGTGCAGGTATCGTTATTTTAGAAGAATATGAACATGCAAAAGCTCGTGGTGCCAAAATCTATGCTGAAGTTTTAGGTTATGGTGCAACAGGTGATGCACATCACATTACGGCTCCAGCTCCAGAGGGTGAAGGTGCAGCACGTGCGATGACGCAAGCATTAACAGATGGTGGCGTAGAGCCATCACAAGTTGATTATATTAATGCTCATGGTACGAGTACGCCATACAATGATTTATTTGAAACACAAGCTGTTAAAACTGCTTTTGGTGAGCATGCGTATAAGCTTGCAATGAGCTCTACAAAATCGATGACGGGTCACTTATTAGGAGCAGCTGGTGGTGTGGAAGCGATTTTCACAGCATTAGCCCTTAAAGAAGGGATTTTACCACCTACAATTAATTTAAAAGATCCTGATCCTGAATGTGATTTAGATTATGTTCCAAACGAAGCAAGAGAAGCAAGTATTCAATACGCAATGAGTAATTCTCTTGGTTTTGGTGGTCACAACGCAAGTCTTCTATTCAAAAAATATGAAGCCTAATATGTAAACATAAAAAACGTCAGCCGAATTTAAATGGCTGACGTCTTTTTTTATAGTTTTGTGAATAAATGATAAGTAAGAAGAAATAGAAAGGATGCCACTACGATGTTTCGTCTCTTTTTATTTTTAGTAAGTTATGGCTTAATGATCCTCTCAGTAGGGAATCTCATATTGTATTTAAATTACCGCACACTAGGTTATTCATGGAAGGTTGTTTTCAAGTTTATTTTTCAAACAACAGAATTTTATATGGCGGTAGGAGCCTGTATTATCATCTGTGCAGTTGTGCTTGATCTAGGCTTTGATCGCTCCTCAGACAAGCCGTAAGTTTAGCGACGTGCGCGACCAAGACCCATGGCATCTTCCATACGTTTTAATGTAGCACTGGCAATCGCATTCGCTTTTTCAGCACCCTCATCTAGAATGACATCTAATTCGGATGATTCTACTAAATGATAGAATTTTTCTTGAATAGGTGTTAGGTGTTCAATCACTGCTGTTGCTACACCTTGCTTGAATCCACCATACCCAATTCCCTCATATTTTTTGACTAAATCTTCAATCGCTATACCTGAAATAGCCGATTCGATTGTCAATAAATTTGAAACGCCTGGTTTATTTTCCACATCAAATGCAACGATACCGTCAGAGTCTGTAACGGCTGATTTTATTTTTTTCTCAATTTCTTTCGCCGTATCTAATAAACGGATTGTCGCTTTCGTATTTGGATCTGATTTACTCATTTTCTTTGTTGGCTCTTGTAAGGATTTAATACGAGCGCCTGCTTTTGGTAGTTGAATTTCTGGAATCGTTAAAACATCACCAAAGCGTTTGTTAAAGCGTTCTGCTAGGTCACGAGTCAGCTCGATATGTTGCTTCTGATCATCGCCGACAGGAACAATATTTGTGTTATAAAGTAGTATGTCTGCAGCCATTAAAGGTGGGTATGTTAAAAGAGCAGCAGATACGCTTTCTTTACCGTGTGATTTATCTTTAAATTGTGTCATGCGTTCTAGCTCTCCGATAGACGCAACACATTGTAACATCCATCCTGCCTGAGCATGCGCTGGCACCTCTGATTGGATGAATAACGTAGATTTTTTAGGGTCAATGCCCGTAGCAATATAGGTAGCAGCTAGCTTACGAATACTTTCTCGTAATTCTTTTGGGTCCTGTGCAACAGTTATGGCATGTTGATCAACGATACAATAAATCGCATTTCCTTCATCTTGTAGTGCAGGGAATTGCTTGAATGCTCCTAAATAGTTCCCTAAAGTTACGATACCTGTAGGCTGTACGCCAGAAAAAATAGTTGTCATTAAAATTTCCTCCTCGAATTCAAATTCTGTGACATTTGTCAGCAGCGTTACCTTCATCTTTTAATCTGTTTGATGAAGATAAAAAAACATCATGCGTCCTCATTAGATTTTTTCTAATGAAGGGACGAATGATGTTTGAATCCGCGGTACCACCCAGCTTGCCTAAAAAGGCCACTCAGCTTCGTAACGTGAAGGGACGAGCTTTGCTATTAGCTTTAAGAAGCGTTCACAAAGCTAACTCGGAAGTCCATTCCACATGCCTCCACGATCTGTTTGCAGCAACCACAGACTCTCTATACGTGGATTAGCATATGTACTACTCTTCGTCAGCGTTTTTCTCAATTTAAATTGTTCAAATTGATTTGATTGCAAAGAATTATATTATAAAGATTTCTTTATGTAAAGTCAGACTTTTGACGGTGTTTTTTTTCGAGAAAAAATTATATGCTTTTTTTGTTATGTAATTTTGTTATAAATATAAATTTTTTTATTAAAATATTGTTGAGGTGTACACGTCGAATTGACAATTTTCTCGTTTATTTTTCTTAAATGAGAACAAGTAAGATAGATGTTTGGATGTTTAAAATGCTTGAAAAGTGGGAATGGTAGTAGTAGCACATAAGTTTGAAGAAAATACACTACATTAAAAAGCTGTATAAATAGACAGAATATTTAGGGATAGGTTCAGACTTTTTTTATTGGAACTATATTCAAATACAGCGGAGTACTGTATAATGGTACTGTGTATTTTACATTACATTAATTCTAATTTAACACACTGGTTCTGGTTTATAGATAATGATTCGAAATGAAAGGATGTGTCAGAATGATCGTAACCCTATTTACATCACCAAGTTGTACCTCTTGTCGTAAAGCGAAAGCTTGGTTAGAGGAGCACGAAATTCCATATACAGAACGTAATATATTTTCTGAACCGCTCAGCATTAGTGAAATAAAAAAAATTTTACGTATGACAGAAGACGGAACTGATGAAATTATTTCTACTCGTTCAAAAATATTCCAAAAATTAAATGTGGATGTTGAAAGTTTACCATTACAACGTTTATATGAATTAATTCAGGAATATCCTGGCTTATTACGTAGACCAATCATTTTAGATGAAAAACGTCTACAGGTTGGCTACAATGAAGATGAAATTCGTCGTTTCTTACCTCGAAAAGTTCGAGCATATCAATTACAAGAAGCGCAACGAATGGTGAATTAAACCTTTCTATTCTGAATAATATATGTAATAGATGTTACAGATGTGGAATGCATGTTGTGACATCTTTTTTTTATGTTTTACTTCTGTAAAACCTTCTATATGAAGTATAATAATTAATAGGGAAAAGTCATATATTTCCGTAAAAGTATGTTAAACTTGATTTAAGTTAAATAGTTTACTACAATTTCAATAATTCAAATATCTTCTGTGAAACGGTGTATATCCTTTTCATTTTATGACAGAACAGCATACAATAGAGTTAGAGACAACTGTGAATACAAAAATTCATGTTTACGGTTACTCGATGGTTTTACTGTAGTGTGGTCAAAGGTTGAAAAACAAATGCAGTATGAAGGTTAAAAACAAAGAATAAAAGCATACTAATGAAACAAAACTGTTTTTCGACATATGACAGTGAAGGGAGATGAGGTCTAGTGGACATCGAACGTGTAAATGAAAATACACTCAAGCTCTTTATTACGTACAATGATATAGAGGATCGCGGCTATAGTCGTGAAGAAATTTGGTACAATCGAGCAAAGGGTGAGCAACTTTTTTGGGATATGATTGATGAAGTAAACACGGAGGATTATTTTGATGTAGAGGGTCCGATTTGGATTCATATCAATGCATCTGAAGTTGGCTTAGAAATCATTGTCACACGTGCACATATTTTAAAAGACGGTGAAACATTAGATGGTCATTCGAATTTTGATGAACACAAAGATATGTTTGCACCATTCGATGAAGTTGGAGAGGATCTTCTTAGCCAACTAACTCAATTTGGTGACATGGATGAGTCAGAATTATTTATGGATACAGACATTTATGTTTATAAATTTAAAGATATTGATGAGTTAATCCCTGTCGCAAAACGAATGACAGACGAATTAGTGGATTCCTCATTATTCAAATATGAAAATTGGTACTATCTAGTTGTTGATTTCGGAAACGCAGATGAGGATTTAAATCGTCATGATAGAAATGCAGTTATCAAGGAATTTTTAACACCATCCAATTTTACAATTCATCGTCTAGAGGAGTACGGTGAAAAAATTATGGAATTCAATTGCTTTGAAACAGTTCGAAAATACTTTGCATAAGCAATGAATCACCTAATTATTTTAGACTGTAGTGAAACTCGTAAAAGAATCGAGTTTTGCTACAGTCCTTTTTTATGCGTTCAACATCACGGATTTCTGAATAAGGTCGCATTTTTAAAATTTCAAGAAAAAACGGCTTTATTTTTGTTCATGCAACCCAATTCTATTATAGTTGGCTAAAAAGGAGCTGATTATATGCTTATTGCCTATAACAATCAACAGCAGCTATTTCTCCCATATCAATATACGAGGAAAGCTTTACAGCGATATAGGCGGCAGATGAAATTTTTTTGTCCTCAATGTTTGGAACAAGTTCAATTGAAAATAGGTAACTATAATATTCCCCACTTTGCACACTTCACTAAAAATCAATGTTCACAGCTATTCGCAGAAGGTGAATCTAAACTACATTTACAAGGTAAAATGCAATTATATGAGTGGTTCAAAAAAAATGGACATCAGGTGGAACTAGAGCCATTTTTAAAGCAGCTTTCTCAGCGCCCTGATTTGCTCGTTACAATCGATGAGGGGCATTTCGCAGTTGAATTTCAATGTAGCACAATCTCTCATGAAAAATGGCATCAACGAACAATGGGCTATGAAAAAAACGATATACAAGCAATTTGGCTTTTTCAAACTCCTCAAAGCAAAGAAGCAATCAACGGCATCAGAAAAATTAGAATCTCCCCATTGCTGCAAAAAGCATTTATAACAACGACAACAGATTTGCCTTATTTACTGACGTACAACGCGGTGACAGCCCATTTTATTTATTGGACGAATCTTCTTCATGTTCACGGGCATACTTTCATAGGCAAAGTACAAAAAATTCCGGTCAATCAACAGCATTTTCCTTTTTATATACCAAAGCGTATTACCAAAGAAGAATTTCAATGCTATTGGCAGCTCTATAAACAGACTTGTAGGCAATTTGCGTATAGTCGTCTTTTACATAACAAGAAGGGGGCACAAGATCCATTTTTACGCAATTGCTATGAATTAAATCTTTCTCTTACTGCTATGCCGCCATACATTGGTATTCCAGTGCAAGAAGGAGCGTCTATCTCTTTATTCACGAGTGAATGGCAAACGATGCTGTTGTATTTTAGTAAACAATTAGGACGTCAACCATTTGAATTAACCAAGCATCAGATTAAAAATTTTTTATGTCAGCATCAGCTAGAAATAACCGAACAAGCAGTAAGAGCTATTCAAAATTATGGACAACTTCTTCAGCGAATGAATCATGAAGATGGTTCACTAGATAATTGTGAGCAAGTCTATGTACATTTATTTGCAATTGCCACAATATACTGAGAAAATATGAGAGTAAAAGGAAAAAAGCACATATAAAGGGGGCTGGCATACATGGCTAGTAACAGTAATCAGGTTTTGGTTAGAAAAGAAGTACCAGAAGAATTAACATGGCGTTTAGAGGATATCTTCGCAACAGATGCAGCTTGGGAAAAGGAATTGAAGGAGGTTGCAGAGCTTGCTAAACAAGCACCTAGCTATGCAGGTACTTTAAATAACGGGGCAGAGGCATTATTAGCAGCTTTGCAGTATCATGATCATATATATGAACGTGCAATGAAGCTCTACACATATGCTCATATGCGCTATGATCAAGATACGACAAATAGCTTTTATCAAGATATGAACAGCCGTATTCAAACATTGGCAACGAGTATCTCAGCTGGCCTTTCCTATTTAACGCCAGAAATTTTATCATTAAGTGAAGAAACGATTGAAGGCTACTTAACAGAAAATCAAGACCTACAACTATATAAGCAATCATTAAAAGAAATTACGATGGCACGTCCACATGTATTACCAGCCGAACAGGAGGCATTGCTAGCGCAAATGTCTGAGGTAACAGGTTCAGCTTCGAATACATTCAGCATGTTAAACAATGCGGATATGGTTTTCCCTCATGTGAAAAATGAAGAGGGGGAAGAGGTACAACTTACGCATGGTAACTATATCAAGTTTTTAGAGAGCAAGGATCGCTCAGTACGTGAAGGCGCATTTAAAGCTATGTACGAAACATATGGCAAGTTTAAAAATACGTTCTCGGCAACGCTAACAGGTAACGTGAAGAAGCATAATGTGAGTGCACGTATTCGTCATTATGAATCTGCACGACACGCAGCCATGTCTAATAATTTTATTCCAGAAAATGTCTATGATCAACTGGTGGAAACAATTCATAAGCATTTACCAGCTATGCAGCGTTATATTTCGTTGCGTAAGAAATTATTAGGTGTAGACGAATTGCATATGTGGGATTTATTTGCGCCACTTGTTAAAGAGGTGGAAATGAAGGTCACTTATGATGAAGCGAAAGATATTTTAGTAAAAGCTTTAGCTCCATTAGGGGAAGAATATCAAAACATCGTCCAAAATGGACTGGATAACCGTTGGGTCGATGTTTTAGAGAATAAAGGGAAGCGTAGCGGAGCCTATTCATCAGGCGCCTATGGTACGAATCCGTATATTTTAATGAATTGGCAAGACAACGTGAACAATCTATTTACTTTAGCACATGAATTTGGCCATAGTGTTCATAGTTATTATTCACGCAACAACCAGCCATTTGTTTATGGAGATTATTCTATTTTTGTGGCAGAGGTTGCTTCTACATGTAATGAAGAGCTATTAAATGACTATTTACTGAAAACAATTGATGACCCTCAACAAAAAATATACTTATTAAATCATTGGTTAGATGGTTTCAGAAGTACTGTATTCAGACAAACCATGTTTGCAGAGTTCGAACATCTTATTCATCAAATGGATAAGAATGGTGAGTCATTAACAGCAGATCGTTTAACAGAGGTTTATTATGAATTAAACAAAAAGTACTTCGGTGATGATATGGTGGTAGATGAGGAAATTGGCTTAGAATGGGCTCGTATTCCACACTTCTACTATAATTACTATGTTTATCAGTATGCGACTGGTAAATCAGCCGCTACAGCATTGAGTAAACAAATTTTAGAGGAGGGTGCACCAGCTGTAGAACGTTATATTAATAACTTCTTAAAAGCAGGATGCTCTGATTTCCCTATTGAAGTATTAAAGGCAGCAGGCGTTGATATGAACGTAGCTAAGCCAATTGAAGATGCTTGTAAAGTATTTGAAGAGCGTTTAAATGAATTAGAAAAATTATTGTTGAATAATTAATTAAAAGGGCTGGGGAAATATTTCTACAGCCCTTTTTCTGTTGGCGTGCGTGTGATTTGAAATGAAAGAATAATGATTTTTTTTGATTTCTAAATAGTTTAAAAGTGTGCATCTTGGAAAAATACTGTTTGTAATCGCTTTCTATTTGACAAATTTGTGAATCTAGTATTGGTTTCATTGCTAAATATATTATTCCATGATAGAGTAATTCTTGTGAAATAAATCACAAAACAAACATACACCCCTTTGTTTGAACGTGAACATTTCTCCCATCCCCTTTGTGAAAAAGAAGCGTCTCTATCGGTCGAGGATAGAGGCGCTTCTTTGTATTTTGCGTTATCTTGAAAAACAAAACCATCCCTAGAATTTTTGTGAAAGGTAAAAATGGAAGTCCATTGCAGGCTACTTGCTTTCCTGTCGGCGAGCGCCGAAAACGTTAACTTTTTAGCGATTTCCAAATAAGGAGAAGGTGTACACTACTCATTTTGGAGAGGTGTTGTCACTCATCGCTTCTCTACTGTTAGTATGAAAGAAAAGGAAATGACACTTTTTCAGCATGGTAGATAGCGTCACAGAGGAGACGCATTGAGTGAAGCAGTTCATAGGACGCCCCTTGGAAAGGGCGCTGGCGGAACGGAAATCAACCCGTCACCTTGTCAAAAGGTCTTTTACTGCTATTGACATGATCTTTTTTCAACAACATGAAAGGGACTCCATCATGATGATTGGAGTCCCTTTGGTTTATTGTATTATTTAAGACGCCATAACGTAGCGTGAGTAGTTTGGATTCGTTCGAGCTTTTGTTGCAGCATGCGTTTCTTTAGTTCACGCTCTGCTGCTTGCTCTGTTAATGAATAGATAAAAGCTATTTCATTTGTAGAAAGAGTATGGAATTTAGAAAATAAGTCCTCTATTGATGGTAATGGCTGACGGACAAGCTGTTCGTTCAGCATTTCTTGTAAAATATGTTCATAAACTTCATAGGAATAGCTCCCACTAACTTTTAGTCCCTCATCTTCAATACATTCATTGAAAAATACGATACTTGGTACTTCTTCCACTTCCATTTCGCGTTTAATATATAAATCGCATTGGAAAGCACGTGCTGCCTCCTTTGAACCAAAGTCAACAGTAAACTCATTCATATCGAGTTGAACATCCTCAGCTATTTTTAAAAGCGTTGCATAGGAGTTTACATCTTGATGACTTAATAATACATATTCTTGTAGTTTTGATAAATAACGTGCACCTGCACGTTTCCCCTGTAATTCAGCTGCTTTAATAGCGATAGAAGGTAAAACAGGGTGATTAATATCAAGTTCGATTCCTGAGATACAACCTTTGACACGTTTACTTAAGCAGTTTAAAGAAGTAAGTTCTGTGCTTAAAACAAAGCGCCATGTGAAGTAATGGTTGTATTCAAGTTGTAATTTACGAAGAGTTGCTTGCATACTGAAAGCTTCAGGGCAAAGTGGATCTACGAAAATATACAATTCAATTGGCTTGTTTGCAGTTGAAATCGTTGGCGTTGGCTCTTGCAACATTTGAATATTATTCACGTAACAATTCCCCCTCATCGTCATTTGGCGTATTAACCATGTGATGAGCTGTTAATACTAAACGTTGATAATAAGTTTCACGGAACTTCCCTTCCAAACCTACCTCATCCATTGCTTCTGACATACACTCTAGCCAAGCTTGAGCGCGGTCAGGTGTAATAGGAAAATTCATGTGACGTGCACGCATCATCGGATGTCCATGTTCTTCAGTAAAAAGATTTGGTCCACCTAAATACTGTGTTTGAAATTGAATTTGTTTACGGGCTGTCTCTGTTAAATCCTTTGGAAAGATTGGAATAAGATCAGGATGCTGAGCAACTCTTTTATAGAACGCATGAATGAGTTCTGACAGTTTTTCAGCTCCCAGCTCCTCATAAGGAACAGTGTATTTTCGACTCATAAGTTATATGCTCCTTTAATTCTTTATATCGTAAAGTACCACTTTGTATACTTCATCCTCATCAAAATGTGAAATTCTTGTGACTACCTTCATTCTATCAACGTCTTTTCGTTAACACAAACAAAGAGCTCTTTCGAATTGCTGTTCGCTACAAAAGCACAAATTTCACCACAATGGGTGAAATTTGTTGGAAAAAGCATAGATAACAGGAAAGATGCGATTACACTGTAAAGTAATTCATCACTTTTTTGACATAATTCTGTGTTTCTTTAAAAGGAGGGATACCTCCATATTTTGTAACACGAGATGCGCCAGCATTGTAGGCAGCTAATGCTAGAGTAGGGTCATTATTAAATTTATCTAGCATTTGACGCAAATATTTTGCTCCAGCCATAATATTCTGCTCTGGATCGAAAGCGTTAGTCACACCTAAATATTGTGCTGTTGTGGGCATGAGTTGCATTAAGCCTTGCGCTCCCGCATGGCTCACTACGGTTGGATTAAAATTAGATTCTTGCTTGATAACAGCTGCAATAAGCTTCGCGGGTATCTGATAAGTAGCAGCTGCTTTTTCAATAATGGCTGTATATTCATTTGCACCTGCTAGTGAATTGGCATAAGCTGTAGAACCTATTACATCGTCTGAAACATAGGAATTAAGCTTTGTATTAGCATATGTGTTTGCTAATGCTTGTTTGACTGATTCAGGTATAAACACAGCATTAGAGCCTTTGTAAAGTAAGGATTCTAATGTACCTTGTTCCGAAGTAGCCAGTTGATTGACGAAATTTGAATTATTTGATGTGTTTGAAGCAAGCAAGCTTGCTAATTTGGCATTACTTGCTGTCGAAGTTTCTCCTAATAATTCGTTAATCATGTCAGAAAAAATAGAATCATTGTCTGTCAAATTGTTTGTTGATGAACCCTCACTAGATCCAAGTGTTTGCAATGCCTGAATTTCAAGTAAAGATTTTAATGATTGAATATCCAAGGAGTCAGACACCTTCCTTTTTATACTTTTATAAATTTTGTGCTTTTAGTGCTTTCATAAAACGGGCAATTTTTTTATCAGTAGCCTGCTTTTCAATACCATATTGCTGTAAAAATTCGTCGAAAATTTTATTTCCTTTTATTGCATCTTTTGCTTCATATTCTACCTCATAATCGTCGCACTGCAAATAGAAAGAATGATCAAAAACAAGAAGCCCCTCTTTGTATGGAATTTCGACACGATCTGTAGTGAGTGAACCAAATACATGCAATTGTTCTAAAGGAATATGGTGGAGAGCTAATCTTTTAGCTACCTCTTGAGCATAAAATCCTTTGCCATCTAACATTTGCTGCGCCTGTATTGCTGTTATTTCATCCGTTGTTTCAAGGTGTGCATGCTCGGCATTTTTTTCTTTGAGCGTACATTCGTAATAATCATCAATTTGTCTAATACGAAGACCACTTTGTAGTTTGCGAATGGCTTGATTAGGTGTGTCGAAATAATGATTTGTTTGACGATGAATAGCATTTTGGCTAATGTGGAAGTCTTGTAATAATTGCTCGTATTGTTGTTTTGTTAATAGATTTTTAAATTCAATTTCAATTTCTTGTGTCATTTATCGTCACCTATTTATTTTTTATTTTTCATCCGTTGTTTCGCTTGATTTAATATTTACACACTGCAACTATTTACCCTGTGTGCTAAAATAAGAGGAAGAGTACAACGAAAAGGGGAACCGCACGTGCGTAAAATTTATACAATAGAAACATCGAACTTTGAACAAGATCAACTTCATTTTAGTTTAAACGACAATGAAGTAAATTTACAGTTAAAACCTGCTGGACAACTCATTGCAGATTCAGATGATTTTGCATTTATTTATTTACTTGATGCAGGTGACGACTATCATTACTTGCGTTTTCCACCGAGTAGTTGGGAGAATCTTGTACATATTTTACAAAAAGGGAAAAATCCATTACTACGAATTGGTGAAGAAGCGATTGAGCTGACAAATTTCTACGAGGAATTGGAAATGCTCGTGTATAATATTGAAGGAAATTACAATTATGGGGCAGAATTTGTCCAAGCAGTGGAGCAACACTTCAAGGCAATTCTCGCTGAATAGAAAGACAAAACGAACAGACGGTGGTGTTCGATACCGAATGTCGGGAGGTTTTTACAATGGGACAATGGGAAATATTTTTAAGTCCTTATAAACAAGCAGTAGATGAATTAAAAGTAAAATTAAAGGGCATGCGTTCGCAATTTGGTATTGTTAATGCCAATTCACCAATTGAATTTGTCACAGGACGTGTTAAGCCTTTAGCAAGTATATATGATAAAACGTTAGAAAAAGGATTAGCTTTTGAGCCCTCTAAACAACTTGGTGATGAACTTGGCGATATTGCTGGCCTTCGGATTATGTGTCAATTTGTTGATGATATCGCAACGGTAACAGAGCTTATTCGTCAGCGAAAAGATATGCGCGTAGTGGAAGAACGCGATTATATTACACATAATAAGCCTAGTGGTTATCGCTCCTACCATATGATCGTGGAGTATCCTGTTGAAACGATTCAAGGAAAAAAAGTAGTATTGGCGGAAATACAAATCCGAACACTGGCCATGAATTTCTGGGCATCAATAGAGCATTCTTTAAATTATAAATATAAGGGCATGTTCCCAGAGGAAATTAAGAATCGCTTGCAAAGTGCTGCAGAGGCAGCATTTCGGTTGGATGAGGAAATGTCATCCATTCGTAGTGAGATTCAAGAGGCACAGGCCTACTTTAGCGAATATAAAGAAGCATCGAATCCTAATTTACTAACAGAGAAGGAGCGTGACGCACAATGAAATTTTCGATTCAATCACGTAGAGATGCACAATCCAACGAGCTGATGGAACTTGCTAAAACCTATTTACAGGATTTTGGCTTAACATATGATGAAGAGACGCCAGAAATCGTTGTTTCGATTGGAGGAGATGGCACGCTTTTGCATGCCTTTCATCGCTACTCTCATTTATTAGACCAGGTAGCCTTTGTTGGTATTCATACGGGCCATCTAGGGTTTTATGCGGATTGGAAACCATCTGAATTAGAAAAACTAGTTTTGTCCATTGCTAAAAAGGATTTTAATGTTGTGGAATATCCACTGCTAGAAGTAAAGGTGGAGCATCATAATGCCGAATCAAATACGTATCTGGCTTTAAATGAAGCAACAGTCAAATCGCCAGATGTTACACTTGTGATGGATGTTGAATTAAATGGCAATCAGTTTGAACGTTTCCGTGGAGATGGACTTTGTGTATCCACTCCTTCTGGGAGTACGGCTTACAATAAAGCACTTGGTGGAGCCATCATACATCCCACATTAGCGGCACTCCAAGTCACTGAAATTGCCTCAATTAATAACCGTGTTTTCAGGACAGTAGGATCACCATTAATCTTGCCAGCACACCACCATTGTGTGTTACGTCCTGTAAATGAACAGAATTTTAATATGACTGTTGATCACTTGCAAATTACGCAAGGTGATGTCAAAGCCATAGCGTTTAATGTAGCAAATGAAAGAGTACGTTTTGCCCGTTTCCGACCATTCCCATTTTGGGAGCGAGTGCATGAATCGTTTGTCGCTAATGAATAACATGGATACAAGCTTTACATTGCAATTTATGGCTAAGAAAGATGGCCAATTATTACGAGAAGGTCTACAAGAGTGGCGTATTTCTAAGCGAGCCCTAACCGCTATTAAGTTCGATGGTGGCATGTTGACTGTGAATGGTGTCGAACGTAATGTGAGGCATATCCTGCAAGCTGGAGATTGTGTGAAAGTGACGTTTCCTCCTGAAGTAAAAAGTGATGGTCTTGCTGTCGAGCATGGCGATTTGACCATTGTCTACGAGGACGATGCCATTTTAGTGCTCAATAAGCCAGCACACCAAAGTACGATTCCCTCACGTGAGCATCCGACCAACAGCATTGCTAATTTAGTTTGTGGCTATTTTCAGCAGCAAGGATTGGCCTCTACGGCTCATATTGTTACAAGGCTAGACCGAGATACATCAGGCTTGCTCTGTATTGCTAAGCATGCTCATATTCATCATTTAACAGGTCTAGCTCAGCGTAATAGGGAAATTTCAAGACAATATGAAGCGATTGTCCATGGACATGTCGAACACAATTTTCAATCGATTATAGCTCCAATTGGACGTAAAGAAGCCAGTATTATTGAAAGAGAAGTACGAGAAGATGGGCAATATGCGCATACAGATGTAATGGTTCTAAAGCATTTTATAGTCGATGCTGAACCAATGACCCATGTACGACTTCAATTGCATACAGGGCGTACACATCAAATTCGTGTGCACATGTCGCATCTTGGGCATCCACTTGTTGGTGATGACCTTTACGGTGGTAGCCGTCTTCAGATTGATCGACAAGCACTACATTGTGTATCATTGAGTATGGAACATCCTTTAACGAGTGTGCCATTACACTTTACATGTATGCTAAATGATGACATGCAAAGGTTACTGAAGGAAGCTTATGCATAAATTTTTGATAGAAGGAGATGTTCGCACAAACGAGCATCTCCTTATCATTTTTTGATGTAGATTGAGCTGGCGACTTTCTTCACGAGGGAGATCGTTAACAGTTGTCACATGTCGTATGATTTGAGGTCGAGAGCTAGGGGAAAATTGGACGTATTGTTTATCTGTGCGTCAGCGATAATTATCCTGAGGCGAAAGGATATAGTAAGTAGATTATTTTTACACCTAATTCATAACAAAGTGACAAAGGTAAGGTATAGTAAAATAGAAATCGTTATGTTTTTAGGCGTATTATTGAAATTTATAAAATTCTGCCCAGCTACTCATGAATATAACTTAAAAAAGGGTTTGCAGAAAAGGTACAATACACTCTATTATATAGAAGGTAGATTTACGGCATTGCCCGTAAAATGATTGAAAGCTCGGAAGGAGGGGACAAGCATGATAGAGGAAAGAAATGAAAAGGATGATGTGCAATTTGATGAGGCACATCTACGAGAAATGCTAGAAGCACATGATATTGACGCATTCCGTGATGAGTTTTTAGAACTTCATCCATATGATCAGGCAACGTTTTACGAAAAGGTGGAACCTGATATAAGGAAGATCATCTATTCGTTCTTGTCTCCGACAGAAATGGCTGATATTTTTGAGGCAATCGATATCGAAGATGATGAGTATAAAGCATATCTAGCTGAAATGGATCCATCGTACGGTGCAGAAATGCTTTCTCATATGTACGCAGATGATGCGGCAGATGTCTTAAACGAACTAGATACGGCACAACGCGAAAGCTATTTGGAAATGATGGATGAAGAAGCGGCTGAAGACATTAATGAGCTACTAAGCTATGATGAATATACGGCTGGTTCTATCATGACAACTGAATATGTCGCTATACCAGAAAATTCAACAGTACGTTCAGCAATGGCCATTTTGCGTAAAGAGGCACCCGATGCAGAAACTGTTTATTATATTTTTGTAGTGGATGAAGAGCATCGTCTGACGGGTGTCATATCATTACGAGATTTGATTATTGCAGACGAGGATACACTTATTCGTTCCATTATGAATGAACGTGTCGTGATGGTACATGTGGGTGATGACCAAGAAGAAGTCGCACAAATTATGAAGGATTATAATTTCTTAGCGACACCTGTTATTGATGATAAAGGGGAATTACTTGGTATTATCACGGTTGACGATATTATTGATGTAATTGATGAAGAGGCTTCTGAGGATTACTCTAAATTAGCCGGTATTTCGGATATGGATAAATTTGATGTAACACCATTCCAAGCAGCAAGAAAACGTTTGCCTTGGCTAGTGGTTCTACTGTTTTTAGGTATGTTAACAGCTAATCTAATGGGGCAATTTGAGGATACTTTAGATAAGGTTGCCTTACTTGCAGTCTTTATTCCCTTAATTTCAGGAACGTCAGGAAATAGTGGAACACAGGCATTAGCCGTGGCGATTCGAGGGATTGCAACAGGAGACGTAGAGGAACATAGTAAATTCAAGTTACTCTTACGTGAAGCAGGTACTGGCTTAATGTCAGGCGTTGTTTGTGGATTAATTGTGATTGGGATCGTTTATTTTTGGAAACATGAACTTGTCCTAGGTATGTTAGTAGGAGCAGCACTTTGTGGTTCCATTTTAGTGGCGACTTTAGCAGGTTCATTTATACCATTGTTAATGCATCGACTAAAAATAGACCCTGCTGTTGCATCAGGACCTTTTATTACAACTTTAAATGATATTACAAGTATTTTAATTTACTTGGGCTTAGCGACAGTTTTTTTAAGCCAAATAGGCTAAGAACCAATTTGCTTACTTTCGCATATTGTATGGAAAAAAGGGAAGTGAGTAAAGTGGATCAAGAACCACGCTTGTTTATAAAGTCACCATCATATTTTTTGAATATTTCTAAGGTGTTACATGAACTTGATTTGGATGAAAGTACATCTGTATATGTAAAGGACAATATGTTCGATGAGCAAACGGCTGAAGAAAAAAATGATACAGTAGATGATGTACAAATAGATCCGTATTTACTGAAACAGCTCCAATTTTTAGAAAAGCCATTTCGTCAGAGAGCCTATCAGCCATTATTAGTTTGTTTAAAGGATGGTAGAAAATTAACTGGTACTGCTTCAGATGTACAGAGTGATTCTTTAATGCTTACATCATTAGAATTAAAAATACAGGAAATCATTCATTTTGAAGATATACAGCAAATACTTTGGCGTGGAAGAAAATTGCCAACATTATAAAAAAGGTGTACAGCAGGGGATGCTGTACACCTTTTCATGTTGCTGAAAAAAGAAAATGGCACTAGCACACCTTCGCCTAATTTGGAAATCCATTTTCTCCTTTCACAAAAATTCTATGAATGGTTTTGTTTTCCGATACCATAAAAAAGATGATGTCAACGGCAGAAAAAGCAACTTTACAAGGTGAGGGGTTGATTTCCGTTCCGCCAACGTCCTTTCCAGGGGGCGTCCGATGAGCCGCTTCACTCACTT
>NZ_JBHERJ010000055.1:0-21241 GCF_043359455.1 Lysinibacillus sp. PWR01
GAGCGGAGGAAGCGGCTCGGCGCTCGCCCACAGGAAAGCAAGTAGCCTGCAACGGAAATCCATTTCTACCTTTCAATTGACTGTTTTGTTTTTCAACACTAAGAATAAGACTTTCTATTGTTTGATAGAAAGTCTTATTTTTATAGGCACTCTATTCACTTAAATTTTGTGCAGGGTCTTTCCGATCAACAAAATATTTGTAAAGGAATAAGCCTGTAACCATTAAGTATGCATAGACAAACTGCATCAGTTCAGGTTGAGCAATTCCTACTGTAGGTGCATGAATAATTCCAAAGAAGGATAGTATTGAGGCAATAAAGGCAAATATTGCAGCACGTAATGGCTTACCTAATATAGCAAAAATGGTGATTGAGCCCCAAATTAAACTACTAAGTGGTGCACCATTACCTAAATGAATTAGTCCATTATAATAGACGCCTTTCCCTAGCAGTGTATCTATACCGACAGAAGCCGCTGATGTTCCTGCAGCTGAAAAAATATTATTAGCCATTGTTAAGGCCCAGTTGGCAATCCAAGGGAATAATGTAATGAAAATAACAGGTACTTCTAAACTTGGTGTTTCGCGGACTACTTGGTTCGCTGTCACAATTCCTACATAAACAAGAATTGGTACAATGGCTACCACTGGTATTATCGCTAGTAGTAATTCTCCAACTCCAAACAAGCAAATAATGAGCATTGTAAAGCCTGAGGCAATTGTATAACCGATGCCTGCTCCCATTGCCTTCCATCCAGCATGTCCAATATAGACTGTAACAGGAAATGGATTTCCAGAAAAAGCGCCAATGCTTGAAGCCACGCCATTCACTAACATCACATTGCGCGTATTATAGGGGTCCCCTGCCGCATGAGCACTTTCGATGTTTTCTAAATCAAAAATATAGTTTGCTAAACCTAAAGGAATGGCAGATGCTAAATAGGGTAAAGCATAGGGAATTGCTTGGAATAACCCGACAATATGTACCTCTGGCGGATTAAAGCCTAAATTTGAAAGGGCTGCTGTAATTGCCTCAGGACTCTGTAAACCAAACACCCACGCAAGAGCAGTCCCAGAAGCAAGCAGTAAAAACCCTGTTGGAATTTTCTTAAAGATCGGTGATTTCCCAAACCAGTTGATAAAAATAATCACTAATACAACAAATGCCACAATAGGTGTTTCAAATGACTGTAGCATGGGGTTCATAGCTAGCAATAATAAACCTAGTCCCGATAAACAGGACAACAGCACTGTTCTAGGAATTAGTTTACGCAGTAAGTCTCCTAGAAACGATCCAACAACCAAAATCATTGCTTCAAAGAAACACCAAACTAAGCCAATTTGAATAGCAAGATTAGCATCTTCAGTTTCTCTAAAGACGGGAATCAATACTAAAAACGTAACTGTAAAAATAGATGGAGCACTCGGCCCAGATGGTAAAGCCGTGACATCGGTTCTCCCCGTTTTCTTAGCCAGCTGCTGCGCAAACCAAGTGTAGGCAATGCTCGCAAGGAAAATGGCCAGGCCAAATGCAGGGACAACCCTTCCATAAACAAGATCATCAGGAAAACCTACAACAAATAAAAGTAGTGAAGCCATCGTCAACAAATTCGTTAAATTGTTAGCTAATAAACCAAAATATCCTGCCCAATCGCCTCGTTTCCAAAGCATTTCTTTAAATGACACTTGATTCATGTTTATCTCCCCTTTACTCGTGTATTGAGTAATTCAAATAAACCTATTCCCACTTTTAGCAAAAAAGGATGAATGTGCACATCTAGTAAACGCATTGTACTTCTTCATTTCATAGAAAGCGCTTTCTTGTCACTATTGTAAATTTTTCATTATATACCGTCATTAGCTATATAAACCAAAATAAGTTCCTCTCTGTTGTGCATTATGTACTGTAAATAATGACTATTTTCAACGAAATCGGGTAAAAAAAAATGAAATACATGTGATCTATACTTTTTCGGAAAACAATCTTTTTAAAAATTTCTAAAAAAATTAAAACTTTTTCAATTGGTAAAACGTCTAATAATTGGTAACAGAAGTTAACCTAAAGGAGAATTGATAAATATGAAAAAACCTGCTAAAAAAACATGGATATTGGCTTCAGCACTAACACTTGGGATGGCCGTATTAACACCGCTTCAAGCTGGTGCAACATCTGTTGATACAACCAATAATGTAACGATTCAAATAGAACAAAAAATAACAGGTACCATTAAATATTTTGATGGTAGTAGCATTACCCTTAAAGGAACAGATGGAAAAAACTACTTCATTGGTTTGTATAAGTTCTCTGATAAGCAAATTGAGCAATTAAAGCTAAGGGAGGGGCAGGAAATTTCAGTTGAGGGTAGTATTTTGAAAGATTACTCAGACTTCTTTACCTTTGAAGTATATAAAAAAAGCTTACCTAAAGAAGTCACAAAAGAAGAATTAGTCCAACTAGAAAAGCTCTTTTCTGACATAAAAAAGGCTGAAAAAGAAGAGAATTATGAGGAAATGGAACGAATCTATGAGGCGATGGATAACATCACAAGACCTTATGAATTAGCAAATTGGCAACCTGAGCCATTTGAAGAATTTATCAATGAAGCGGCATTCGCTGAAAAAAATATCGTTATCAAAGCGCAAGATAAAGAACAGCTAAAAACACTTTATAGTAACTGGATTAAGTATGTAAAAGAAAATAAAACGGATGAGGCATCAGAAAACATTGATAAAATTTTCACTATTCTTGAACCTTATTACCAAGAATTATATCCTCCATTAACTTTTGAAGAGTACATGGCAGATATGAACGTCGATTTAACAAAAGAGGAACTTGCAAAACTTAAAACCCTCTATGAAGAGGCACAAAAAGCTGAAAAAGATAAAGACGATGAGTTGGCCATGAAGAAATGGGATCAATTCTATGAAATAATTCGCCCACACTTTAAACCTGTTCCCTTCGAGGAATATATGACAGATATCGAATTCAGCATTAGTAATGCGGATTACGTAAAATTAAAACAACACTATGAAGAAGCAGTCGCCCTTGAACAAAAGGGTGAAGATGAAAAAGCTGGCGAGCAATGGGAAGCCTTCTACAAAATTTTAGACCCTTACTACGAAGCTAATAGAGAAATTCTCATCTCAGCATCTAAATTAACATTCAACGGGCAAGATTTACTTCCAGAGCCAGAACAAACTAAATAAAATTTCAAGGGCCCTCCTATTGGTTTAGGAGTGGCCCTTTTTGAAGTGACAATTTTGTCATGTTATCCGTGAAATAGTCATGTTAATCGATGGTTTACCCTAGAGAAATATTAATACTGGGGAGCGGAACTAGCTCTTTCCGCTCTAATGTTTTTTCATCTACAATTCTTATAGTGGGTGTAATGACTAGCGTTCGAATAGAAGGATCAGGTATAAAAACCTCAATATAGCCCTTTACTCGCCCTGAATCGCTTTTGATGGTTGTTGTTCCTACATTTTCATATATATTTCCAAGATTATCTTGGATGTCCACCATTAAAAATTCTGTATCCCAATCTAGATTGCCCTCAAAATAAAGAGTGGTTATATATTTTCCTGCTGTTATTTGATTACATAATAACTGGTATTGTTCATTACCAAATGGTATATTTACTTTTTTCGAATAGGCTCCGGTTGGTGTAAGTTCTAGTTGAAAGTTCCATGATCCTTCCACAAGGGGCGTATTCTCGATACCTTTAAAATCTTTAGGACGCCATTGAACATTTATCGTTTCATCAATCACTTTGTCTGAAATTCTCGCCGTAAACATACCAATCCAAGTATCATCATTCTTTTTAATGATTTGATGACTACGTACGTCTAAGTTGTTTCCGTTGACTTCTAAATCACCACTCCAAAATAGCGGAGGTTCATTTATCGGTTCTTCGTGCTTCATTTCATAACTAACCGATACAATCGTTCCATCGAAAAAAGCCTCAGCTAATTCAATGGAAGTGCCGTTACTTTCGTCTATTTGATTAATGATTGTTGCATAATCATTAAATACTTGTAATTGAGGATTATCATTGCTTTTTAATAGCTGCTGTACAATCGGTAAACGATTAGCCACGGCTGGTAGCCAAATGACACTACTAGTAAAAATGAATGTCAACATGGCGACCGCACTAACCCATTTCCATTTTTTAAGTGCATCCTTCTTGCTTGAAGATGATCGTAAAACACTTTTTTCAATATTACTCTTTTCCCAATCAGATAATTCAACTGGTTCAATCTCTTCAACATCTAATTTGATAAAGTCCTTTTCGTTCATTTAGATACCTCCCAGCTCTTCTGTTAACTTTAACTTCCCTCGATATAAACGATTTTCAACAGCTGATTTAGTTAGACCAAATATCTCTGCGATTTCTCTGTTCGAATATCCTAAGTAGTATTTCAAAAGAAAAATTTCCTGATCGTTTTTATTTAAATTTAAAATACTGATAAATAGCTGCTCTTTTTGTCCTCTTCGTTCTACGATGCTTTCTGGAAGGTCCTTGTTATTTGAAATTGATGGGAGTAACTCGACTGTTTTTGGTTTATTTTGAAGGCTTCGGTATGTATCAATCGCTTTATATTTTGCAATAACACCAATCCATTTTTTAAAATCAACCTCATCACCAGTAAATTGCATACTCTTTTGCCAAATGGTTAGAAATACATCGTTGATACACTCTTCAATAGCTGTATGGTTAGGCTGTAACACTTTTAACACAATGGCTTTAACATACCCTCCATATCTGTTAATCACTTCTCTTAAAGCTTGTTCATCCTTTTTTTGTAGCTGATTAATTAATGAATACACGAAGTTAGAAAACCTCCTTTCTTCTCTACAAGTAATAACGAGCAAACGAAAGAAAACTCTCACTTTATTTTTAATTAAAAATATAAATGATTCCTTTCCACAGCGCCATGTAGTTAAAAATAGAAACGGAATAACATGAATTTTACTGTTTTAAACCTGTTCCACCGTTATTCATAAAAAAAATTATTATCAAATCCTAATAAAAGCTACTGACAATAACGATGAGTGGATTGGCAATGACGTTCCCATTTCTCAATGGTAGGCTAAACGAGAAGGCCACAATCATGGATTACAACTAATCTTCATGCTGTAACAAGCATCGTTGAGTTTTATTCATATCAAGTGTTTAGTGATACTCCTCATTCGCTCATGATCCTTTTTAAAATTACCGAAATACGATTCATTAGACGAATACCCTTTTCCCTTTCAACGGCATTCATACAATAAACTGAAGAAAGGAGAGATTTTGATGGGATACTTTGGAAACATGGGTAATTTCAATTGTTGTTATGGAGGCTATGGTAATGACTATAGCGGAGGTTATAGCATGAGTTGTGGTATGGACTATGGCGGCAAGAATAATAGTTCAACATTCGTTTTAATCGTTGTACTATTCATACTTCTCATTATTGTAGGCGCAGCATTCGTGCAAAAAGAATATTAATATTTATTGATAGTACGTGAAAAAACATGAAAAAGGGATGATCTTCATTATTGGCAACTAACAATAATGTCGATACATCCACACATTCAATAGCAAAAAAGGGTCACTCCCAGCCTAGTGACCCTTTTTAAACCTGTATACCCTTCATCTTGTTCAATTTTAAATTCTCCATCTACCACATCTTCGGTTTTACAGAACACTAGGGAAAATATAATAACCCAACACTTTCACTTCAAATTACGCCCCATTTTCGCTTTTGCTCCATAAAGTTCTTAAAATGAAACCAACTAAAACGTTGAATCGTATATTTATCAGAACTATTTTTGAAAAGGAGTAGAGTACTATGAAGGAATGGTGGCAAGGAAGGAAAAACAAAAAGAGAAACGTTAAGAGAAGGAATGATCAATACTCATTATTTGACTTATTTCTTGACGTACTTGGTTGGATACCAGAATTGCTTTTCCTCCCATTTAGAATCATTTATTGGTTGTTTAGAGGGATTGGAAGATTTATTGGAGAAGGTTTTAATTAAAAAACTGCTCAAAAGAATATCATTTGATTTTTTGTACCAATACGATTGAGGCAAGGGCAAGTTTTGTTGAGCATTCTACAAAAAGATTCTCGTTCAAGAATTGATTGTAAAATTTATCTTATTATACAAAAGGGATAAAGTCATTTAGTTGAGGCCCTGACCCTATCCCTATTTCACTTAGATCATTTAAAATACGATTAAATTACATAATTACTTAACTTACCTATATTCTCTACTTCAACAGATACAATGTCACCTGACTTCATTGGGCAACTCCCAGATGGCGATCCTGTAGCCAAAACATCTCCTGGTTCTAAAGTCATAACTTGTGAAATCCAGCTAACAAGATAAGGGATAGAGAATGACATCTGACTAGTATTCCCTTCTTGAACAACTTTGCCATTCAAGGTTGTAACAATTCGTAAATTCGTAGGATCAATACCTTTTACAATCCACGGACCCAATGGACCAAACGTGTCGAAACCTTTACCACGTGTAAACTGAGGATCAGTTTTTGTAAGATCTCTCGCTGTTACATCGTTGAAAATGGTACAGCCAAAAATATAATCCATTGCTTCTTCTTCTTTTATATTCTTTCCACGTTTCCCAATAATGAGAGCCAATTCTCCTTCCATTTCGACCTGTTTAGTTAATTTACTGGAAGGAAGAATAATTTCGCCCTCATTTGGTATCAATGAAGATGTTGGTTTTAAAAATAGAAATGGTTCCTTAAGAAAAGGCTTACCTCCAGTTTCTTTTGCATGTTCAGCATATGTCCAGCCAAAGTTAATGATTTTTGAGGGTATTACAGGTTCCAAAATTTTAACATCTTTATACTTAAATTTTAAACCATCAAATTTCAATTCATTGTTTATTAATTCAGTAAAATTACTAGTCAATTGTAAAACTTCTTCCCCTTCAACAATTCCATAATATATTTGATCGTCAGGATTCAGATAGCGAACAATTTTCTGCATTTTTGGTTGTACTTGTTTTATCATATAAACCTACTCTTTCTATAGTTAATGCTATTTATAACTTTTTTAGTCTTACTTGATTATTCAATGCTTATTCATTAAAGAAGCCCCTGAAATTCCAGGTTTAGTCATCTCAAAAGGATTTAAAATTAATTCCATCTCCTCTTCAGTTAATACACCCCTTTTTAAGCATAGCTCCCGTACGGATTGTTCATTCAAAATTGCCTCTCTTGCAATATTTGCTGCTACTTCATATCCAATATGTGGGTTTACAGCTGTAATAATGCCTACACTTTTTTCAACGTACTCTTTTAACCGTGTTTCATTTGCTTCAATTCCTTTTAAACAATGTTCTGTAAAAACATGAAATGCATTATTCATTATACTGATTGACTGTAATAAATTAAATACTAGAATAGGCTCCATAACATTTAATTCAAGCTGACCCGCTTCTGAAGCTAGACAAATAGTATGATCATTCCCGATTACTTGAAAAGCTACTTGATTAATCATTTCAGGCATTACTGGATTAACCTTTCCAGGCATAATAGATGAGCCAGGTTGACGTGCAGGTAAGATAAGTTCAGCTAATCCTGTACGAGGACCAGACGCCATTAATCGGATATCATTCGCTATCTTAGACATATTAATCATACAAATTTTTAATGTAGCTGAAACCTCTGTATAAGCATCGGTATTCTGAGTAGCATCAACAAGATGATCTGCGCCCTGCAATGGTAACCCACTCATATGTGCAAGGTTACTTACAACATTTTCAATGTAATCAGGATCTGCATTTAATCCTGTTCCTACAGCAGTTGCCCCCATATTTACCTCATATAAATTTTCTCTTGATTGTTTAATTCGTTTAATATCTCGGTCTATTACTCGACTATAAGCTTCAAACTCTTGACCAAGTCTGATAGGGACAGCATCTTGTAAATGGGTACGTCCCATTTTTATTATATGGTCAAACTTATTGGATTTTTGTTTAAATATACTATGCATATTGGTCATAGTTTTTAATAGTCTATTTAATAAATTAAGTGTTGCAATATGGATAGCAGTAGGAAATACATCATTTGTTGATTGCGACATATTTACATGACTATTTGGACTTAGCGTTCTATATGACCCTTTTCCATACTCAAGCAATTCCAATGCACGGTTAGCAATAATTTCGTTTATGTTCATGTTCATGGATGTGCCTGCTCCACCTTGAATAGGATCAACAATGAACTGCTCATGCCAATTCCCTTCTATGATTTCATCTGCTGCCTGAACAATTGCTTTGCCAAGTTTTTGATTTAAACGTTTCACGCTCATATTAGCAAGAGCTGCAGCCTTTTTCACTATTGCTAAAGCTTTAATAAGGTCTTCATGAACCCTATATCCTGTTATTGGGAAGTTCTCCACAGCACGTAATGTCTGTATACCATAATAAGCGTGCTTAGGAATTTCTTTTGACCCTAAAAAGTCATTCTCAGTTCGTACAGCTCGTTTTTCTTTTGGATTTATCATGATGGTTCCTCCTTATTTAAAAATCACCTAACTTCATTACGCGATACCCATTGATTAGATTAGTTAAAGTTCAGTTTAGATTATTATAATTTTCTTTTAATCTCTTGAACTATAGAAGAAACCTATCATGTTATAGAAGTATTAAATTGGAATTAAATATAAAAAGAAACACTAAACCAAATAATTTTTGTGTGTTTAGTGTCGTTTGAACATATAATTTATTTAGATAAATGGAATCAATACTAATATTTATTTTCAGAATGGGCTTTCTTTCTTAAACCAGATGCTTTATTAATTATGGACTTCGCTAAAATTTCTGTTGGATCAATAACACGAATGCTTTGGGTTGACTTCAGTACCAGAGGAATCTCTGTACAACCTGCTATTATAGCTTCTGCCCCTCTAGTGATTAAATTATTTGCTACTTTTGAAAGATATAAGAGACCTTTCTCTAAATCCCCTCCTTTTATAGCATATATTCCTTCCATCACATCTTTTTGCATATTCATATGAGGTTCAAAGACTTCAACCTCATAAGTTTTGCAGCTATGTTGATATAGTTTAGTATTGATTGTTCCATCAGTAGCTAATAAACCTACTTTATTAATACTATTGTCTTGTAAATAACTAGCTGTCTCTAAAGGCATATGTAGAATCGGGATACTGACAGAGTCTTTTATTGATTGAAAGTAAAAGTGTGCTGTATTGCATGCAATGGCAAGAAAATCTGCTCCTGCACTTTCTAATCGTTGCGCTGATTGAATAATGAATGGGGTAGGGTCTGTACCGTTACCTAAAATGGCAGTTGTTCGATCAGGTATTTGAGAATAATTGTCCACGATAATATGAAGATGATCCTGATCCTTCTTTGCTGGTGTATAAAGAATAATTTTATTCATTAAATCTACAGTTGCTAATGGGCCCATCCCACCAATAATTCCAACTACTTTTTTCATTTTCTTCATCTCTTTTTCATATATTTTTAAAACTTTACTTTATTATAATTTTTAAGCTAGGTGTTGAATTATAAAAACATTCTATACACTAATAGAAACTATAAATGGATTACTATTAATGAAAGTGCTATCTATATGCTTCATAATTTATTTTCTAGTAAGAGATATGGCACAAAAAAACCAGGATTAACAAATAAATTGTTATTCCTGGAGTAATAATTATATAGCCTTATTTTCTATTGTTTGAATATGTGAATTTTGTTTTCCTCGAACCCAAGCAATGATAATGGCTGCTATTAACGTAAACCCTAAATATCCAGTAATAGGATATAGCGTTCCTACAAGCTTTGTAAAACCAACAAAGCTTGCAGCAAAACCTGCTAGTCCAATTATCGGAACAAACACTTTAAATTTAAGGCTAGAAGGTTTTACAATTCGAACGGAGAATCCATAAAGCATACCTACAGCCGTGTTAAAAATCATTGCCAAAAGAACAATAGTCATGCCCACACCAATTATAGGTGATATTTCATTTGCAAGATAAAGCATTGGAATATCCAAACTTCCAACATCATTAATTCTAGTGAACATACCAACGTTAATTAAAATCAGCATTAACCCTAGACCTAAACCCCCCAGAATACCGCCAACCCCTGCAACTTTGTCGTCTTTTGTTGTCCCTCCCATAACAGCCAGCATAGCAACTCCGCTAGTAATATTGAATGATACATATAATAAACCAGATATAAACCAGTTCGATGTTAAAGATTTTTGCATTTGAGCTATTTTATCAAGCTCTGTAAAGCTTGTATCCATTGTAAACAAAGCATACGCGGCAATGATTAATACAAAAGCAATAAGTACAGGCGTAATACTGCCGATAATATTTATTACCTTTTCAACATTAAATAAGCAAGTCGCAATTGTTAATGCCACCATGAATAAACTTCCGACAGCACTCGGGATTCCAAATTGTTGTTGGAATGTAGATCCCGCTCCAGCGAACATAATGACAGCTACGCCGAATAAGAAAAAAGTAATAATTATGTCCACGGCTACTCCTAAGTATCTTCCACAAATACTATAGACAACCTCTTTATGAGAATGTGTTTGTAACCTACTTCCTATTTGTGTAATATTCATTCCTAAAAATGCGAATAGTAATGTCGCCACTATTACTCCGAAAAAACTAAGCCATCCGAAACTAGTGAAAAATTGTAAAACTTCTAACCCGGAAGCAAATCCTGCACCAACAATTGTACCAATATACGCTCCTGCAATTTGAATACTCTTTCTCATAAAAAAACCCCCGTCGCATTTTGAATATTAAGATAATTTAATCAAGAAAATTCTGCCTATTCTTCTGAAATAGTTATGATGTCCTCCTTATTTCACTCTATCTATCGTAAATCCTCATATTCTATATCGAGTTTCCATATTTTTGTCCCCCTTTAAATGTCTAAAAGCTTTGGACTTCTATCATCTGATAACTACTTAAATTTCTAATCTAGTCACCTCCTTTAACGTAAAAAGTAGGGCTCATACGGTTTTGCAACCCCTTTCATTTTGTTATTCAATAAGTTCAACAAAACGATATCAAAGTGCCTCTCGGTTTAAACATGTCATCTTCATTTGAACATTCAAATGAAGAGATAAAATCTTGTATAATAATTGAATTTTTCTTAAAGTTTCATTTATTATAAAATCCCCTCAGCAAGTTGAGTTATAGAAGTAAGTTATATGGTTATAGAAGATATCAATCGGAATTATATGGGACAATGAAATGTACATCAGAACAATAAAAAAACACTAAACCAACATATTTTGATGGTTTAGTGCTGTTCAAACATTTTATCCTTTAAGAAATCCATAAACACAGATTCAGCCTTACCTTTTAAATGAATAAAATCAATACTAATATTTGTTTTCACAGGTGGCGTCATTTCAATTCGAAAAAGCTCTTCAATTTCCAATTCCTTTTTTACACAATGCTCAGGTAGAAAGCAGATGCCTCCCCCTTGGAGTACAAGTTTTTTTGCTGTTTCCATATTATCCACTTCTAAATATATATTTGGATTTAGATTATTATTTAAGAATAGCCGATGTATGGCAAGCCATTCTATAGAACCATAATCAAAAAAAATAAGTGGTTGTTTACTAACATCTTCAACTGTTACACTTTCTTCTTTTAAAAATACATGATTTTTAGGAACAAAAAGACGAATTGGATCATTATAAAGACGAATAAATTCTACTTGAGGATGATTTTCCGTTCGCACAATACCAAAATCCACCTCTTTATTTATGACCTTGTTTAAAATGTCTTTAGAATGTCCTGTTAAAATTTTAATTCGAACATTCTCAAATTTTGAAATAAAGGCAGGCAAGATATCTGGAAGAACATTATTCGAAATTGATAAAGCACTTCCAATTACTAAATCATAAGGGATATTTACTTGCTGTAAGCCGTACTTCGCCTCCTTATACGATTGGAGTATTTTTTGTGCGTGTAAAAGAAAGTATTCGCCTTTATCAGTTAAAGAAATTTTATTTCCATTTCGATGAAAAAGTTTTAAATTAATATCTCGTTCAAGAGACTGAATTCGTGCAGTTATAGATGGTTGAGTTAAATAAAGAGCTTCAGCTGCTTTATTGAAACTACCTAGCTGACATACGTAGATGAATGCCTCAATATTCTCTATATTCATTTGAATAACCTCTTATCTTCCTATATATAGAAAGGAGAAAACAATCTTCCTAGAATAATTGCCTTCTCCTTTTCAGCCCCATTATATTTTCTTATTTACTGTTCGAATAGCCTTTATTTTCCCATTCTACGTTTTCCTTTTTTTCCTCATTTACCATTAACTTAAATACATCAGGTCTTGCATAATGCCCAACCACATCAAAATCAAATTGACTGTAGGCTATATCGCGTAAATCAAGATCAGCAATTAAAATGTCTTCCTTGCCGAATACAGGTTCCTTCACATAATCCCCTAATGGACCAACAATCGCACTCCCGCCCATACACATTTCATCTGGAAAAGTTTCTAACTCGTCATAACAGGCTAAGTCTGTAGGGTACATATCTTTTGTGAAATATTGATTGCATGATAAAACAAAGCATCTTCCTTCCAAAGCAATATGACGAATCGATAGCTGCCATGTATCCTTTGCATCTGCTGTAGGGGCAATATATAATTGAACACCCTTTGCATACATCGCTGCTCGAGCTAATGGCATGTAATTTTCCCAACAAATTAAAGCGCCTATTTTGCCATAGGGTGTATCAAATACAGGAAGTGTGCTTCCATCGCCTTCTCCCCAGATTAATCGTTCGGCGCCAGTAGGTTTTAATTTTCTATGTTTCCCAAGTAAAGTCCCATCTGGTCCGAAAAATAATACGGTGCAAAATACGGTGCCTCCACTTGATTCATTATCTCTTTCAATCACTCCAATAATGAGATATACACCTGCATCCCGTGCAGCTTCTCCTAATCTATCCGTTGTTTCACTTGGAACTAGAATTGAATTTTCCCAATAACGTAGCCAGTCTTTTCGCCCTTCAGGAGCACGACTTCCTACTTTTGTGCCGAAAGAGAATCCCCTTGGATAACCAGGGATAAAAGCTTCCGGGAATACAACAATTTTCGCTCCCTTTTCACCTGCTTGCATAGTTAATGAGACTGCCTTCTCAGTCGATGCTTCACTATCCATAAATATAGAAGCTGCTTGGATCACAGCTACTCGTACATTGTTCTCTTTTTTAGTCATTTTATTTTCCTCCTATTAATATAAGAATATTCAGTCTTTTAAATTTACTATTGAAATTATGCTCCTTATATCAACATAGTAAACTGTCAAACTCAATTTACTCCATATGCTTTTTCAAAGAAGCCCTATCAAAGAATGAGTGCTCTTTAATTTATCTTATCCTTTCTTAAAGTATTTTTTGAATAACCTAAGTTGGTCTTATTCACTCTTATATAGAAAGCGACTCAGGTGTATACAATTGCATTTTAATTTTACATTTGCCCTACTATTTAGTAAAATACATAATCATCATACAAACTATTCTAAAAAAGAATATTAAGAGAGTGATAATACATGCAAATTCAACTAAAAGACTTAGATATTTTTGTGAAAGTAGCTGAACACAACAGCTTCACAAAAGCATCAGAGGTATTATTTATTGCGCAGCCCTCATTAAGTAAATCCGTTCAAAAATTAGAAAAAGAACTAAATGTAACCTTATTTGATAGATCCAATAGAAAATTACGTCTCACTGAGGTTGGAATGATTGTTTATGAGAAAAGTAAAGCTATCCTTTCAACTTTAGAAAGTATCTCTACTTCCATTGCTGATTTATCGGAATTAGTAACTGGAAATTTAAAAGTGGGTGTATCCCATATAGTTGGAACTTTATTCTTTCCCAAAGTAGCCCAAGTATATGTAAATAAATTCCCAGGAGTAACATTAGAGATATTTGAGGAAGGTGGACTCGTAATTGAAAAACATATTGAAAGGGGACTGGTGGATATAGGATTTGTTGTATTGACAAAGAAGAACGAACATTTAAAACATACTCCAATCTACAATGATGAATTTGTATTATGTGTTTCGTCTAAACATCCTTTATCAAATTTAAAGATTGTATCATTAGTCGATCTAATAGATGAAAACTTTATTTTCTTCTCCAAGAAATGGGCATTACATGAACTAGTTGTCAATGCATGTAAGGATGTAGGATTTATTCCTAAAGTTGCGTTTGAAAGTGAGCAATGGGATTTGATCATCGAATTAGTTTCTGCCCAGTTAGGGATTACACTAATTCCCAAAATCTTAGCTAGTAAATTGAATGATGTTGATATTGTATCCATTCCACTCACTAACCCTACGATTGAATGGAATATTGGAGTCGTTACTAATGGGAAATCATATCAAACCTTCGCGTTAAAAGAGTTTCTTAAAATTGTTAATCAAGTATACAATGATATAGATTCAAGTTTTGAAGATTAATTTAGATTTTATAACAGTATTTTAAGATGCTAGAGTGTTTGTCGATCAAACCCTCTTTTTATCTGAATGTGCCTAAAAGATAAAGAACCACTCTCTTAAATGAAAATGGTTCTTTCAACGCCTCATCGTACTTACTTTAAAAAAGCTTTTTCTCTAGTTTTCCGCTTCATAATCTAGGAGAATTCAACACAACTTTTGGGTAAAAAATACAGATCAATGGTTCATATTATTTACTAACTCTTTATTATATGCAACCCACTTTTCCATTTCTCTCTCCACAGCTCGATTTTGCCACTCAAACCAAATACCTATACATTCACTGCAGTGACTATCGACACCCTTTTTTTCATGCGTATCTTTACATGTAAACACAGTCCTTTTACGACAACTGTAACAGTAAATGACAATATCCTTATAAAATTCCATCACAATCAACTCCTACAATTTACACCTATTTCTTTCCTTTTTTCATATAAATTATTCTTTGAAAAGAAATAAGTAAAGATGAAGGGTACCCTAATGGTTATTCTTGCCTCTCCTTAATAAAAGCGATTCAAACCCTTACTATTAAAGGATTTGAATCGCTTTTGCAGTTAGTCCAACTTTTCTATTTGAACCTCGATATGTCCCGAGGAGGAATATAAATTCTCGATATTTTCTCAAAATAACGTTAAAAAAGCAATCCAAGGTAATGGTAAGATATCATATACACGTTGATATCTTACACATTTCCTTGAACTGCCAAAGTAAATTGCTTAAATTATTTAGATTCTACATTCTCATCATGAGAGTAATTATATTGAGAAGGATCAACTGGCGTATAACCTGTTGGCGTATAGAATCTCAATAAGTCACCATTTACGACTCTATCAGATAACGCCAATTTATGATCTACTTCATTTTTAATCGTTTTCGCTTCCTCTAATTGACTCTCGTCTAATGGTAAGCCAGTGTTATTATCATAAAATTTTTCATTAATTGAATAAATCGTAGGACTGACAAAATCGCCATTTCTAAATGGTACAACTTCATCATGCTCTTCTGATAATAAATCTGAACCAAATTGAACAAATTGTTGTGAATCAATCCCTAGTAAATGTAATAGCGTAGGGAGTAAGTCTGTTTGACCACCATAGCTATGGTTAGTACCACCTTGTATGCCTGGAACATGTATAAATAATGGTACACGTTGTAAATTAGCACTTTCATATGGTGTAATTTCTTTTCCAACGACTTGTTCCATCGCTTTATTATGATTATCGGAAATACCGTAATGGTCACCATAAAGAACAATCATCGAATGATCATATAAACCTGATTCTTTTAATTGTTGGAAGACCTGTTGGATTGCTTCGTCTGCATAACGAGCTGTTTGGAAATAATTATCAACGCTTGCATCTCCCGTATTAGCTTTATCAATTGTCACTAAGTCTTGATTCATTTTATATGGATAGTGATTCCCTACCGTAATTAATTTTGTATAAAAAGGTTGTGGTAAGGAGCTTAAAAGACTTTGAGATTGTTCAAAGAATGGTTTATCTAACAAACCATATTCAGCCATGTCCTCTGAAGTACCTGTGTTATAGTAACTAGCATCAAAGAATTTGTCGAATCCAAATGATTTATAAATCACATTTCTGTTCCAGAAGCTTCCGTTATTACCATGGAATACAGCCGATGTATAACCATAATCTTTTAAAATACTCGGTGCTGCCTGATACGTATTTTGTGCTTTTGTAATATAAGCAGATCCTTGTGGTAATCCAAATAAAGAGTTTTCAAGCATAAATTCTGCATCAGACGTTTTACCTTGACCTGTTTGATGGAAGAAATTATCAAAATACAATGTATTCTTATCTTTTGCTAATGAATTTAAAAATGGTGTTACTTCTTCACCGTTTAATTTATAGTCGATTAAAAAGTTTTGGAATGATTCTAAATGTAAATAGATAACGTTCATTCCCTTTGCTGCACCAAAATATTGCGTATTCGGTTTGGCATAGTTTGATTTTGTATAGTTAATGACTTCTGTAATATCATTGCTGTCCGCCAAAGCTCTCTGAGAAGAAGCTTTCATCGTTTCAACTGAATCATAAATCGTATAGTTATACATTCCTAGATATTTCACAATATAGTTTCTATCAAAACCACGTGTTAAAAGTTGAGGACGATTAGATTCAGCTAGTCCTAAATTAAGGACTGATATCGCTAATGCAAAGGCAATGATTGCCATTCCTTTTTTATAGCCAAAACGCTTCGTATCTTTTTGGATTTTTTTAGAGAATCGTAGATAAAACATAACAAATACATCCACAAAGAATAAGATATCATAAGGTTTTAGTAAAGAAAGAACACTGCCGCCTAAATCCCCAAAGTTCTGCGTTTGGGAAAGTGTAGGTAATGTAATGAAATCACTAAAGAATCGGTAATAAACAATGTTGGCATATAAAACAATGGACATCAATGTGTAAACTACAACGAGTGATGTGTATTTTCTTTTTCCTTTAAATATAAATGAAAATCCTAGAAATAGCATTGCTGAGCCTAGTGGATTTATTAGTAAAAGGAATTGTTGAATGATTCCTTCTACACCTAAGTCAAATTGTGATAATTGAGAGATGTATGTTTTAATCCATAACATTAATACTGCTACTATATAAATTCCTAAAAAGTTGTGTAATAGGTTATCTTTTTTATTTACTAGATTTTTCATTATTGCACCTACCTTTTACTGATTAAATTAAAATCTAGATGTATATGAACTTAAATGATAAGGACTGTATTGCACTTTAACAAATGTTACGTTACAATAGCTTTTTTCGCGACCAATGTATAGTACTCCCCATTTAAACTTCTGTCAAGTTGTTAGCTATTCTTCATATAAATATTTCTAATTAACCTAAATATTGTCCAAAAAATACCCAGTAAACATTAGTTTTTAACTAAAATTTACTGGGTATTTTAAGCCATAATAGAGGTGGTTGGTTCTTTAAATGTCTGTATGAAATCTGCCTCGTAATTTCTCTTATTTGGGCATCAAAAAATCTTCCATATCAAATGAATTGGAAGATATTCTGATACGCTATTCACTTTAGGCTAAAAACAATGGATTCTATGACATCGTTTTCTAGCATTTATACATTTCTTCTATTTAGATGTTTCTATATTTATTTGAGCACCTACTGAATCTTTCAATGATGAAGAAAGACCTCGTCTGATTAAATTTGCAGAAACAGGTGCTCTCCCCATTTCCCTCGCCCAAATTGATAGTTGTCCTATATGGTGAATTTCATGTGCAATGGTATGACGAATGATCTCACCCCATGTATGCGTCTCGATGCTACCATCTGCTAATGGATTATGAAGTACACGCTCTTCCATACTGTCATCCCATTGATTTACAAAGCTTTCAACATCTAAATGAAATGCAGCTTCCAATTTACGAACCTTCTCCAAGCTATTATATTCATCAAAGCTCTCCTGAAAATCTGTTTTCCCTTGTAATAGACGAATCCAACTCCATTCAACATCAATGATATGGAAAAGTGTGTGTAATATACTGCCCATTCCACCAGTTCGGTTTTGCAAAAGTTCTTCCTCACTTAACTCCTCACACCAACGAAACCAGTCTTCCCTAACCAGCCAATTATATTTAAAAAATATTTGCAAAAAAGCACCTCCGTAGTTGTTGAAAAATATTATAACTCACTATTTCTTCATATAAAGTGAGGATTCCTTCTTTGCTCTTTTCAGATAACCAAATAAGCACTACAAGTAACATAAGTATAGCAACATTCCTAAGATCAACGTCTAGTAATTACCACTTCTGGTTACTCTTATGAATTTTTCTATAAACATAATCTGCATTATCTAAGTTTTTCCAACTACTAATAAAATTTAAAATCAGCATAAAAATCCCAAATAAAATAAACGCCACCATATATTTACCTACGAAAAATAAAACAAACGTTGCAACCAAAAGTAATAGCATTAAAATTATTACGAGGATTTGTAATTTCCCCTTTTTCTTCTCATCCATCCGTTCAACCTCCAATCATAGCGCTGATACTTTTCTAAAATGTTATCTTTGGTTTATTTTACCATAATATATGTAAGCGCTCCATAATTAACCTTATTGAATTCATTTTTTTCTAAATAATCAATTATTTAATATAACATCCCAACATCAGAAATTTCCTATCTGTTTTACCTTACATAATCTTGGGGTGATCTGAAATTTTAAGGATAAAATAGAAATAAACAAGGGATATTTTATAGGATAAGTTAAATAATATCTTTAGGAGGTGTCGACATGAAACGAAATAATAAAAATACAGAATTTGCAACAGACGAGCCAACAAAACAAGCATTTGCTAGTGGGGCAGACCCCAAAAAAACTAATGGGCGCAAAGAATATACGGTAGCCCCACGCCCACAACGTGAAGAAGACCTTATTATGGATGAGAAAAAAGGTAAGTCCACTTCATTATAAGATAAGACAATTTAGCGTTTTAACTATTTTGACCACTCTATTATGGGTGGTCTTTTTAATTATCTCCACATCATGTATCACCATACAAAAAATTAAGACCCCCCATAAGGTCCTGCCCCCCTAAATTTAGAGTCAGAAATCTACTATAAGGGGGTAGGACCTAACAGAGTGGTCTTTCATCTATCTATTAAATCCATACTATTTTATTAGCTCATATCATCGTCAATATATATATTAAGGTAAAAAAAGAAATTTATGTTTTTTAACCTAATTTTAACCTTTTATTGGTAATCTATATTTGTTTCAATAATAAAATTACTAGGAGGAATTATTATGACAGTAGCTGTAAAAAATTTTAGTAGTATTATGAACCAAATGAGAGATGCTTATACGGGAGAACAAACCAAAGAATTTTCTTTAGCAGAGTTCATTGGACTTCAAGCTCCTTCATTATCAGACACACCTGATGAATTGCACAAACTAACACAAGAATATCAAGAGAATGTTAATCATTTTTATGTACAAGAAGAAATAGACTTAAAAGAAAATGTTAAGCAATTAGAAAATGATAAAAACCAAACAGCTTTTTTTGAAAATATGCGTAAGAAAAAAGATGAAGCTTTAAAAAAGTCGGAAGACATGATCAATAAATACTACGATTCGTTGATAGATTTTGGTGAAGAGCATCCTGCAGCCCAAACATTAATCCTTACTCTTGCTGATAAAGTCGGTGCCTTTATACAAGATATGATGAATAAAGTTTTAAATGTTTTTGTTACCGTTGTGGAAACTGTAAAAAAAGCAATAAGTGCCGCTGTTAATTTCATTTCCTCTACTTTTAATTCAATTGTTAATACTACGAAAAACTTCTTTTCTAGTTTATTTTAAAAACACTTTTAACAGGACTGTCTCTGGACAGTCTTGTTTCATATTCAATACACTATGTATCGTAAAGTATCACTTCAGCAAACTTCACTAAAGATAAAACAGGAGTGAAAGTGCTGAGGCGCACTTTCACTCCTGCTTATTCATTTTATTTCTTAATTATACAATTCTCTATATTCTAGTTCTAGCACCTCTTTTTATCTCGATAGCTCTGTATAATAGAGGAACAATAAATGCTCACCAATAATAAACTCGGGATTTTACAAATATTTGAAATCCTCACTCGTCATGATACCTGAATCAAATTTACAAAACCACGATTTATCAATCTTGTCTTTATCTACAGCCTGTTTAACGTAATTACGTATTGCTGCTTTAGTTGTCTCCTAATTCTAACGATTTTTGGTGTTTTATTATATTTTTCCAACCATTAAAAACCCCTCTAAAGCGTGAATTTATAAGGTTTCTCAAACTTATTTCGTAACAAATCAAATCTTTTTAAAATATACTGTTTCATTAACCTTCTGTTAGCAAAATGACGACATTTATTATTTAATATTTTTTATCATCAATCGATAATAGTTCAAAATTCGCATAGTTATGTTATGGTATATATGTAAATAAAAGTGGTTTTTATTACAATACATAGGAGGAACGAAATGTCTACTATTTCACTTAGAAAAGATAAAGTAAAAATCGTACTCACAAAGAAAAAGTTAACCGGTGTTCGTGCAAAAGTTGGTCTAGTATTGGATATCTCAGGCTCAATGAGACGCTTGTACAAAATTGGCGAGGTTCAAGAAGCAGTAGAGCGAATCGCAGCAGTAGCTTCCCAGTTTGATGACGATGGTGCTTTAGATATCTGGGTCTATGATAATGAATTCTCCCGTCTATCTGATGTAACCGAGTACAACTTACTAGGCTATGTTGAAAAAAACATCCTTAATAATGATGAGGTCCATAAATTCGGCCGAAACGATGAACCTCAAGTTATGGCTGATATAATCAAAAAGTATACAGTTGAAGAACCTAGTGATATACCTGTCTTCCTAATTTTCATCAATGATGGAGGTTGTAAAGCTGGCATTAAAAAATTCATTGTGGAATCCTCAACGAAACCAATATTCTGGCAATTTGTGGGCATCGGCGATTCTAATTTTGATGTATTACGTAAGTTAGATACTATGGAAGGACGCTACATCGACAACGCAAACTTCTTCCACTTCGAGGACATCGAAACAGTATCCGATGAACAGCTATACGAAAACCTATTAGATGAGTTCCCTTCTTGGCTACAAGAAGCAAAGGAAAAAGGAATACTGGCATAATGACTAACCTTGAAACAAAAAAGCCCAGGCTCAAATTA
>NZ_JBHERJ010000056.1:0-115250 GCF_043359455.1 Lysinibacillus sp. PWR01
GATCCAACCATAAACTTTTTGCCCTCTTTGGAATTCTTTCATTCCTAAAATTAATATCAATAATCCTAAGAAGAAAATCAATAGGAAATTCCACTGGTGATCACTTGTGATAATTCCGTAAGTTGAGAGTGATACTACTATGATTGAAAAAACAATTTGTAATATTGTTAGCAAAGCTACCATCACCTTTTAAATATTGTTCTTTGATTATACAATAAAACAGATAATTTAGATATAATTACCAATTTTCATAAGATACCTATTCTCTTAAAAAATATGGACCTGCCATGTCTTGCTCCGAACAAATTTGTGGAGCGCAGGTCTGTCATTCCTGTTAATTTATTGTTTTTATAGATACCCATAGAGGAAAATACCGACATCATCCTGCCTCCGATTTTACACTATAGATTGCTTAAATTGATTGGTTTGGAACATTCGTAACTCTTATTCTTCTGAAAAACATAACAGTTGCCTCTGCATTAACTATTCATTTCTAGAAATATCTGCTAAATTAATTTTAAGTTTATTGGATTAAGAATGGGGAGAATATCTATGAAAAAATCGTATCATTTACTTATTTTTATTGGTGTAGTAATGCTCGCTCTATATGTTGTAAATAATAGTGAAATAACAGAAACAATTGCTAACAAAAATAGTACCCAGTATATAGTTAATGAAGATCCATATAAAGATTTTAGAAGTGATAACACACAAACAGATTTAGAAAACATTATCAAAAACGAAGCTGATAAATTCATGATAGAAAATTTCGGAAGTTATACTAAAACTACTTGGTTTGACTCAGTTTCAGCTACATCAACTTCCATAAATAAAAATGGAAAGTATTTCTTAGTACAATCAAAAGATACAGAACATAATTCACAAGCAAAGCAGTTTGTGCAAGGATTAATGATGTACTTTAATTCAAAGACATTAGATAAATCATACAAAGTAGATAAAGTAATTTTAGTAGATCAAGATTTCAATATTCTATTTGAATTTGAAATTATAAAATGGTAAAAATAACAATATTTAAAAAGAAGCAACCTCAGGTAAAGCTTTGCACCAATCTAAATGAAATTACTGCTGCATTTTGAAGAAGTAGCTTATAGAATGTGCTTGAAAGTTTTTTTGTTGGCCTGATAAGAGTCAGGCCTTATTTGTTAATGTGCGGCATTTTATTCTTCTCAATTAAAACCAATCTTCACAGCAACAATGGCTTGACTTTTGTCATGAACTATTTCATACAGGCGATCAATTTCATATGTATCCCCTATTTCGTAAATATCCGGAATATAAGGCTAACAATTTTATGTACCACGCTTGTATTCCTTCTATTATGTAGGAAATGTTGTCTATACATAATGATACAGCAAAAACAAATATTCAAGTTATGCAAATTTTTAACGTGGACTAATAACGGGTCTTTACGCAAAACATAGGTGTTGTTACTACATGATCTAATTGTCCTTTAAATGTAACTTGCAAATTCGTTAATGCGACAATCGATATCACAATACCAACTGCTAGATTATGATATTCAAGAATCCCTGCATCCATTATTTTATAAGAATGCTCCCTTTTTCATCTTCTTAAGGAGTGTGCAACTCGATTAAAACCAGGGATTTTGGTCACACCAATTTGGCTAAGCTTATGTAAACGCTAAAACGCTCATATTTAGGGTATGGATTATTTGTAAAGTCTTGTACTGTATCAGGTTAAATGCTTTCTGTTGAGCACCTATCCCCTACTTCACTCAACGAATAATCTACTATAGATATGGCCCATACCTATATATCAGCACTTACTTTTGGTGATAAATCATAAAAAGGGAGGAATATGACTTCTATTCCCCCATAAGAAATTATATAGTTGGATGCATACTGTTTAAAAACTGTGTAATACGGGGATTTGCTTTCTCACCAAAAATTTGGTCTGGTGTTCCTACCTCTACAATTGCACCTTGTTCCATAAATACAACACGATCTGATACTTTACGAGCGAACTCCATTTCATGGGTTACGATAATCATCGTCATGCCACTCTCTGCAAGGCTTTTCATAATTTGCAAAACCTCATTCACCATCTCTGGGTCGAGTGCCGAAGTGGCTTCATCAAATAACATAACATGTGGATCCATTGCTAATGCACGTGCAATTGCAATTCGTTGCTGTTGGCCACCCGATAAATCACTAGGGTGATCGTCACGTTTATCAGCTAGTCCCACTCGCTCTAAAAGCTTTTCAGCAATTTTAATAGCTTCTTCACGTGACATTTTCTTTACCTGTATGGGACCTTCAATAATATTTTCAAGTACGGTTTTATGCTTCCATAAATTAAAGTGTTGGAAAACCATACCGATGTTTTCACGTACTTTGCTCATTTGAATTTTAGACCGTAATGTTAGTTGATTTGAGCGATTTACTTTATATTTAATTGGCTGATTCTCAAAATTCACAACACCTTCAGAAGGTACCTCTAAAAAATTTACACAACGTAGTAGAGTGGACTTCCCCGAACCGCTTGGACCAATTAAAGAAACAACTTCGCCTTGATTAATCGATAAATTAATATTTTTGAGTGCATGCTTATCTCCAAAATATTTATTAATATTTTTTAATTCTAATATTTCCATGGGTTCCCTCCTTACATATTGTTATTTGCTACTTTTAATTTTTTCTCTGTCCATGATTGTAGTAGCATTAATGAGCTCGTCATAACTAAGTATAATATGGCTGCCACACCTAATGTTTCATATGGTAGGTATGTACTACTATACTGTGTTTGAGCATTTAACATTAAATCTGGTACGGTAATAACCGAAATTTGCGCCGATTCCTTCAATAAAACTACAGAGTTATTAATATATGGTGGGATAATTAGACGCACCATTTGCGGTATTTTTATTCGAAACATAATTTGAATAGGTGTCATCCCGATTGCTTCTGCCGCCTCAACCTGACCTTTATTAATAGCCATCATACCTGAACGAATAATCTCAGCCTTATATGCTGCAGAGTTCAATGACATTGCGAACAATGCTGCGGTAAATGCACTTAACTTAATATCAAACGGAGTTGCATAGTAAAATAGAAATAAAATAATTAATAGTGGTAATCCCCTAAATAGCCAGATATATACAGATGCTATATACTTTAAGATACGTATATTAGACATCTTACATAAGCACAAAATAAAGCCTAAAACTGTTCCTAGTATTATTGCTAGAATAGAGACCTTCAATGTAACCCATGCACCTTCTAAAAAGTATGGCATGGCATTTGAAATTACATCAAAATTCATCTATATCACATCCCTCTTTATTAAATTCATTCAGCTATCTTTCACAATGACTAAAAGGTTTGACCAAAATATTTCATCGCGAGCTCATCAAATGTACCATCCTCTTTTTTCTTTTGAATCACCTTATTAATGGCTTCCAATAAATCATCTGAATCTTTAGCAATTGCGACAGCTATATCTTTTTCATCAAAAGGTTGACCGATTATTTCAATTTCGTTACCTGTTGTTGAATTGTTTATATACTCTGCCGCTGCTGGTAGACCAATTGCGACAAAATCAACACGGCCAGCGATTAAATCGGCAAAGCTCTCTGCAGCACCTGGATATGTTTTCAAATCTTTATAACCACCAATTTTTTTCACAACTTCCTCAAAAGCAGAACCTGCATTTACCCCAACAATTTTGCCTTCCATATCCTCAATGCCACTGACTCCCGCAGTACCTTTTTTCACTACCGCTACTGCTCCATCCTTCGCATAAAATTCTGAGAAATCAACTGACTTTTTTCGTTCTTCCGTTGCATTTGCTCCTGATAAAACAACATCGAATTTGCCTGCTACTAACCCTGGTATTAAACCAGAAAATTGTCCTGTTACAAATTCCAGCTCTAGACCTAATTCATCTGCAATAATCGTCGCCCATTCGATATCGTAACCTGTTAGTTTATTGTTTTTATCCATGTATGAAAATGGTCGGTAATTTCCTGTTGTCCCGACAACTAATTTGCCCGCTTTCTCTACACGCTCTAATGCCGTTTGTGTTGAAGCTTCCTGTTTGTCCCCACATGCCCCTAATACAAGCGTAGCTACTGCCAAAATTACTAAAAACCATTTTTTCATAAATGCAACCCCTATTGTTTTATTTTGATAAAGATACTAGCGTTTTAAGTAAAATATTCGTTCCGATTTCTATATCCTCCCACGATGAATACTCATCAGGGTGATGACTTATACCGTCCTTACTTGGTATAAAAATTAAGCCAGCTTTCGATAATGTAGCCATTGATTTCGTATCATGATTTGCACCACTTAACATTTTTGTATAACTTACTTCATTTTCTTCACACACATTCGTAATCGCTTGTTGAATACTTGCATCCAATGCATTTGGATATTTGACAACATCTCTTCGTAATGATGCATCAATATGCTGTTCACACCAGTCAGAAATCATTTCTTCTACCGACTCTATCTCTTCCCAAAGATCCCCGCGAATTTCAATCATACATTCAACAGCCCCTGGTACGACACTTGCTAAATTTGGATAAACATTGAATTCACCTACTGTTGCAACTAAATTACTTTCCTGTTTTATTGCTACATTATTTACAAACTGGACTAAAGAAGCTGCTTGAAGCAAGGCATCATTCCGACGATGCATGGGTGTTGTCCCTGCGTGACGGGCATCACCCTGAATATGGACGAAAATACGCAATATACCGGAAATTGCTGTCGCTACACCAATTTTTGCCCTTTTTTCTTCTAATACAAAACCTTGTTCGATATGAAGTTCAAGAAATGCTTCAAACTCACGTTGAGATCGAATGGCCTTCTCACATTGTGCCCGTGTCAAATTAGCTATTTTCAATTTATCATCTGTATAAGACTCATCTAACATGCCAGCTAAAGCTCGACTACCAAATGTACCGCCTAATGGGTTTGCCTCTTCCGCAACAAAAGCGATTAGTTCTAATGGTTTAGTTGGTTTATAGCCGTTTTCAACTAATGTCTGCAAACATTCTAACCCAGCTAACACGCCTAATGCTCCGTCGTATAAGCCACCATTTCTTACGGTATCTAAATGAGATCCAAAACTAATTGAAGGCAGATTGTTAGCACCAAACTTTCCGAAAACATTGCCAACTGCATCTTCTTTCACGGTTACTTGGATTGCATTTAATTTGCGCTTTAGCCATTCTAAAGCACCTCTCTCCTCAAGTGAAAAAGCAATTCGATTAAATCCAGCCTCTCCCGTATTGAATTGAGTTGCCAGTTCTTCAAAGTTTTCTTGTAAGCGCTTTAAATTAATTTGATACATTCCCTCACCTCATCTACTTGTGCGATATAGTCTCTAAATGTAAAGTTTTCAAGTTGTTGTATTGTTTCCATAAGTTTTTGCACATTAGGCAAACTTGTTTTTTCGAATAATTCAGTATATTTACGTTGCAATGCTAGCTTCGGTAGCGGTTCTTTAAAGTTTCCTTTACCATCTAAAGCCAATCTCTCGATGACGCGCTCATCTTCAAAAGTAATTCTAATCTTTGAAGGACGACTAGTTGGTAACATCCCTGTCAGTTCTACATCTTCTGTAACTTCTATTTTTTCTATTAACGCTCGTACCTCATTATCTAAATTTTCTTGATAATGCGTATACAAACTTTTCTTCAGAAGCACTACTGCAACGGCATAAGGTATAGAAAATTTTGATGCTAATACTGTTTCTGGATCCTTATTCGTTAATCGTGCTGCTAATGAGTATGTTGTTACTTCAACTTTTGTAATAGCTGCTACGTTGGTGTTCAATTCCTCCAAACAAACCCTAGCCGCATCAATTGCTGAATGCGTAAATCGACAAGTAGGATACAATTTAAAATAATTTTGATCCATTAAATATGCTTCTTCTTCTTTTAGATTGAATAACGTATAGTCAATTGATACTGGTAGTAATTGGCCCCAAACATGATCCACTACACTTAAATGGCTTGAAAAACCAGCTTTCATAAAACCTAGCATTTGATATGAAATTTGATTGGCTAAACCAACATATAAATTCCGAGCTGTTCGACCTTGTATTGCAGCCTGCCATGAAGTAACGAATGGAAACGTTGCTGCTAACTTGGCCACTTCTACAATTTCATCATCTGTAAAACCTTTTAATATTGCTGCAGCTACAGCACCTCCAACAATTCCCCATGTACCATGAGGATGTGCGTTGTCATCTAGCTTACTAGCATTTCCTAAGCGCGCACTTATTTCATAACCAATCATAAAAGCACGTAACACATCTTTACCTAAACTATTTTCTTCATAAGCTGCAACATAGAGTGGACCAAATATATGGGCTGCAGGATGACCTTTTGCAAATTGGTTCCCTTCATCTAGTTCAAAGCTAACAATAGCTGTTCCTGTTAAAACTAAAAAATCGAGTGGCTGTCTAGCTAGTGCCTGCCCTACTAAAGGAATATTCCCCTCGGACTGCTCTTTTATCAGCTGCGACACTTCAGTAGCAGCTTGCATGCCATAAGCTGCTACCATAAATGTGTCTAAATAAATCCATTCAACACGCTCTTTAGTTTTTGCAGGTAACATGTCCCAATCAACTTGTAATAAGCGCTTTAATGCATCTTCAAAATGTTGAATTGACATCCCTACACCTCAATTATTGTTTATATGCCTTGCCTGGAACAAATGCACCAAATCCTGGCTCTTTTGTCACTTTCTCTCCATCATAAACGGTTTCGCCACGTACAATCGTTTGCACAACTTTTCCGTTTACCTCTTGTCCATGGAATGGTGAAATTTTCGAATATGAATGGAATTGGTTTTCATCTACTGTCCAAACAACTTCCGGATCAATAATTGCAAAATCTGCATCAAATCCTTCTGCAATACGGCCCTTATTCGGTATGCCATAAATATCTGCAGGATTTTGTGCCATTACTTTTGCAAAATGCACAGGTGAAAATCCTTTTTCTACTACCATACTTTCAAACATTAATGACCCCATAATATCTAAACCAGGCATACCGGATGCAGCTAGGAAAATATTATCTTTCCCTTTTTCTTTATGTGCCAATGACCAAGGAGCATGGTCCGAAGTAACAAAATCAAGATCATTCGTTTTTAGTTTCTCCCATAAGCCATCCACATCCTCTTGATAACGTAATGGTGGATTATTTTTTGCTTTTGGACCAAATTTATCTAAATCATCACAGTTTAATAGTAAGTAAGTGTAACAAGTTTCTGATGTTACTTTTGTCCCTTGCTCTTTAAACAGTTTGATTAATTCCAGCGTACGTGGGTGACTTACATGAACAATATGCAGCTTTGCATCTGTCCAATGCGCGAACTCCATAAGCTTTAATACAGCAGATGTTTCTGTATAAGGTGGACGAGTTTCCATATGTGCCTTTGGGTATACCCTCCCTGCCTTTTGATAGTCTTCAATCAGTTCGACAATGATTTCATCGTTTTCTGCATGGAACGCAGCGACTAGATCATATTCCCGAAGTTGTTCCATTGCTTTAATAATTTCGTAGTCTGGAATACGTGGGAAGCGATAGGCATCTGTCTCGAATGTAGACATTTTAAATGCTACTGCACCAGCTTCTGCTAATGGCTTAATTTGTTCCACACCGTCATATTTAGAAATTGTCCCCCATAAACAAATGTCTACGATTGATTGCTTATTTAAGCGCTCAACCTTTTCCTTAAACATCTCTACATTGTTAATAGGATTGGGTAAGTCATATGGCATATCAAGGAATGTGGTAACTCCTCCTGCCGCAGCAGCTGCACTTGTTACTTCAAAACCTTCATCTGGGTTACTAAAGCAATGTACATGGGCATCAATTAACCCTGGAAAAACATATTTTCCTTGAGCATTGACTATATTCGTTGCTTGAAGGTGTCCGATACCCTCCGAAATTGCTACGATTTTTCCATTCTGTACGCCAATCTCTCCTTCTACTACCTTTTCAGGTAAAACTAATTGACCTTGAATAACTACTTCAAATTGATTCATTTCCCCATCCCCCATTGTTTATTAAAAATAATGTTCAATTTCTTCTTTTGCATCAAAAAGTTGTTCAATTATTTTTTGCTCCTCTACTTCCTTCATTCGCTCGGAAGGTCCAGCAATACTTAAAGCTGCGATTAAGTGATTATCCATATCATGTATTGGTACACCATACGCGATTACCCCTTCATCTACTTCAGAATCAGAATACGAATACCCTTTCTCTCTAGTAACCTTCATATCTTCTTGAATTTCTTCTACAGAGGTTTTTGTTGTTTCTGTATATTTATGTAGCAATCCTCGTTTGCTTAATTGCTCTAATGTATCGTCTGGCATATACGCCAGTAATGTTTTTGTAGAAGCACCTGCATGTAGCGGCAGGATCTTCCCCTGTTCAGATGCTACTTTTATTGCTTTATCTGGTGTAACAACTTCTAAACAGACCGCCGAATATTCTGTAGGAATCGTCAAAATAATCGTTTCACCTAACTTGGTAGATAGAGTTTTCATTACAGGAAATGCAATAGATGATAAATTAATATCGCTTTTCACATACTTGGCCAGCTGGAGAAAACGATAGCCTAACTTGTAATTACCTAGGCTTGTTTCAACAACATATCCTTTTTCTTTTAGAATTTTCAAATGCCTATAAACAGAACTTTGTGGGCTGTTTAATAATATTGCTATCTGCTGCACTGATAATTCCCTTGTTTCGTAATTGAACAGATCAATGATTTCTAATGTTTTTTCTGCACTCATAGTAACACCTCTTCAAAAATGAGAATTGATTATCATTTATCAATAATTGAATTCTAAATTATCTAAATATTATTTGTCAACGTTTTTTCGAGCAAAAATATACACAAGGTAGAATAAATCATCTATTTTACATCCTCAAAAATTAAATAATCTTCTATCAAACCAGCAGTACGCTTAGTGTGAAACAATTCATTTATCTGCAGAAAAATTTATCGATACATATTGGTGTTGATGGCAAATTCACTATATTTACCTATTAATAATTAGTAAAAAATTTCTTTATATTACATATATCAACCAAAATAAATCTGGATGATTTATGCAAAATAGCCGTTTATCTGAAAATTTTCTCCAGATAAACGGCTATTCGGTGTGCCAAAAAAGTGGCTTTTTTTGCATTTTAATGTATGTTAATCAGATTGAAATATACTTATATACATCAACTTACACAAAAAATAAATTATAAACTGCCATACTCACGGATAATAGAAATACAAATATTCCTGTGCTTAAAGACTTAATAAAGTTTCTTTTATTTTGACTTTTAAAATCGAAACTTTTATTAATTACAACTAACCCTAAAAGTGCAAACGCTAGATTAATATATATAGGATTGAATGCACTAGGTATAACGAACAGGACCATTATCATTAATAAAAATATACTTATGTATTTCCTTTTTTGAGCATTCAGTAATAAAACCTCCTATGACTAAAATATCTACATCACACATCATTAAAACTAATTTTTATCCCTTATTTTTCTCTAATAGTTGTTTTATTTTATTATCAGTATTTATTAATACTTGTTTAATCTGAAGTTCTTTTTGTAACATCTGCTCTTACTTTTCTTGGAATATAACTTTTATTTCAAGCAGATTTTGTATTTCTTATCACCTCCTACAACCAATATTAAACCATAAGATGAAATATATGTAATAATTTTCAGTCCCAAAACCACACAGCTCCAACCTATTAATAACTAAGCTCAAGTATCGTAATCTTCCCCACGCAACACTCTAGCCCATGAACAAGCTTTCGATTGTTTGAGTTCACAGCAAAAGAAAAGCCTCCATCCTTAGATGAAAGCTTTACAAAATCCTATGGCATAAATTGATAAAAACCTTCTGTAAGAGAACCCACTACCCATTGATTATTTCTCTTTGTAAGTAAAGCATCTTGTACTAAACGTCCAAACTTTCCAGGTACAGAAACCTCACGACTAATTTTCATATTCGTTTCTTTTGGATAAGAGTAAGAATAATAATTATATTCTTGAGACATATCCGTAAAGGTCAAGTTTCTCATAATAATTAAATTAATCATTTCATCTGTGAAGTATGGCTTTAAATACTGTCTTTTTTGAGCGACAGTTGAAATATTTTTTACTTTAGCAATGGCTTCATCCAGCAGCTTATAGCCATCCTCATAATACAGTGGTTGAGCATATACAACGACACCAAACTGCTCCTGCTCAGAATATAAACCTGCAACCCGATTATATTGAGTCCATGTAGTTTTGTACTCTAGCGCATCGCCGATAAATCTGATTGGTAAAAAAATGCTTCCATTTTCCAAAAGTAACGATACATCCATTTGTCGTTGCTCATTATTCACTTTTAGGATCTTGGAGCCAAGTGTCATTTTGATCACTTTCTTACCTTTAATTAAAGCGGCTGTTTTCGTTGTCGCATCCCAGCTTACTTGCGCCTTTATCTTTTCACCTACAGCTCGAATAGGTACGTAAAGTCTTCCGTTTACCACTTTACCATTATAAATCTGATTATCATTTTCACTTGCATATACAGTACTATTCGCTGTACCGAAGTGGCATGTTGCAATAACTACTATTAAACAACAAACTACTAATCTTTTCATTTTACTCAAAATTCATTCAATCCAATCTTTCGTTATGATTCTATTAGGTAAGAGTTTTATTATATATATTCTATCCATTATTAACTAATGGTAAATAATTCTTATGGATAATGACACTACAAAAAAATAGGAGTCGACTTAAATTTTCTTATTCGATTTATTTGTACGACCGTACTAAAATATATATATGAGTATAAAAAATAAAACAACTAACCAAAAAGAAATGTCATTTATTGAAAAAGCTCGTAGAACTCAAATTATAGAATGTGCCATTGAAACGATCGCTGAAGTCGGTTACGCTCAAGCTTCATTAGGTCAAATTGCAAAACGTGCACAAATCAGTAAGGGCGTTATTTCCTATCACTTTGCGAACAAGGGGGAATTATTAGAGCAAGTAATTTACGAATACTATATGGCATGTCAAGCCTATACTGCACCTCTAATAGAAAATCAACCATCTCCTATAGAAATGCTTAGCGTGTATATTGAATCAAACCTGAGATTCATAGATGAAAATCGGCAACATGTTTTCGCTGTCATTGAAATTGTTTCTAATGAAAGAACTGCTGATGGCAAACTTCGATTTGCGGCGGACCATGATGATACTATTTTTCTTCCCATTGAAAACATACTCACACTAGGAATGCACGAGGGTGTTTTCCGAGAATTCACCCAATTGTCTGCGAGAGTAATGGCGTTAACTATAAGAAATTCCATTGATGGGTTCACCATTGAATTAATGAGAAATCCTCAGCTAAATGTTCAGGAATATACAAGGGAACTGATTACAATCTTCGATAAATCAACTAAAAAATAATAAGTCACACCTGGGGAGGATAGCTATGAACTACTATGAGGTAATTTGCTCTAGTTGTAGAAATAAATTCAGAGTATATGAGGGGTCACTGAGATTCAGACAGTTAAAGGAAAGAACAGATAAGATTTTTCGTTGCGAAGAGTGTTATAGTAAAATTCGTATGGATGCCATTAAAAATTTCTTTAGATAGCTCTTTGAGGCGGCCTACCAGAAGATTGAGGATAATAAAAAGGAATTACGAGTTGAATAAGCACAAGCCCAGACTCAAAATTAATGAGTATCTGGGCTTTGTGGAATAATTTAGGTCTATCTCTACTTAACAAATATACTATCTTCAAATTATTCATTGTTAGTTTTTGGGTATATAATATTACTCCGATCAAGTGCTAAAGATAATCCATCTCCGACCTTATCGAAAACTAAATGAGCATATGAAGCATTTAGAGCTTCCGTACCACGCCAACCATACGTTTTTTCATTCGTATTTTTTGATTCAAACGTTAAACCTTTTCCTCCTAGGATCATACTAACTTGTTCATAGCTCATACCCGATTCTAACTTTTTTAAGTTCTCTACTGTTACTTGAGGGTAATTTGCACTAAACCCACCCTTAGACCTTACTGTGCCATCATTGTTAAACCATACTGTTGTTTCTATTGAAGAAATATAATATTCACCATAGTTAGAGCCTTGACTATATCCTCCAAACATCCTAATCAAATCCTCTTTAGTTGTTTTTCCAATTTTGATTGCTTCATACTGATCCACCCGATCTAAATCCGCATCAATATAACCCCCTTCGGCCAGGTTTTGAACAACACCTGTTAATTCAGCGCGTGTGACATTGCTATTTGGTTTAAACGTCCCATCTGGATAACCACTAACAATTCCCTTTTCTTGTGCCCAAAGAACGGCATCTTCGTACCACGCACCAGCTTTGACATCCTTAAATGTTCCACTCGCAGCACCTACTGTTAGTGTAGCAGCCCCTAATACCATTGCTGTTGTAAATCCTAAAAAAAAGCCTTTGATCGTGTTCTTTTGCATATTCACTTTCCTCTCTTACATACATATATTTTCCACAATTATTGATACTATCATAGATTCGAATATTAATATCTAAACAAATATTGGTAATGTTAGCTAGATAGAACTTTACCACTTCAAGCAATTTTCTAAACTAGCTTCATTATCTATGAGAGTGGAACCATGAATAAATACAAAAATACCCAAGTTCAAAATTAATGGAGCACCTATAGAATTTTGTTATTTTGTTCTCGTCTCAGATTTGCTGCTGCTACTGTGGACACTACTTCCATTCGATCGCTCTCATAGTAATTAAAAAGAACACCCAAATTAGGTGTTCTTAAAATCAACTTTTCTCGTTTAAATCATCAGGATAAATTATTGTGTTGATTACATCTCCGTTTGAGTCGTCTTTAAAAATTACTTTGACTTTATAATCTTTTTCGTCCACACCGTTAAATAATTGATAGTACATACCTGTTAAAGCTAGTCCTAAAGAGGCCATTGTATCAAGACTATTTTCAAACTCTTCTTTGTTTACAGATAATGTGAATTCTGAGAAGGATTTGTTATATGTTACATCTTTTATAGATTTGAAATCTTCACTAGCTTTAATCTCATCTACACTTGCTAGAATGCCTTCTTTTAAACCTTTCATCATTTCTGTTTGACACGTACTTTGATATAATCAATCATGCCGTTGTTTTAAATTTCTTTTTTCGTTACATTTTATTCAACAAAGGTTGTGATGAATTTTTATGTTTGCAATACTTTTGGCTATAGGTATTGGAGCTATTTTTGCTGGGCAAACAGCCATTAATGCTCAATTAAGAAAGTTTGTGATTTCTCCACTTTTAGCTTCAATGATTTCATTCGCTGTTGGCGTCATCTTCTTAACGATTACATTATTAAGTAGTGGTTCTTCATTGGGTATTCCATTAGATTTATTCTTGAACCAGCCTATCTATATATGGTTGGGAGGAATTGGTGGCGCTATTGCAATAACCACCAACATTCTTTTGTTTCCTAAATTGGGCAGTGTGCAGACAGCCATACTACCAATTTTGGGAATGACTCTGATGAGTATGCTAATCGATCATTATGGTTGGTTTAATTCAATACAATATTCTTTTGGATGGAATCGAATCTTTGGCATATTACTAGTCTTACTAGGTGTCTTTTTAGCGACAGCTATACGCAGCAAGAAAAATGACCAGATTTCTCTCCTAACAAATAAGGAAAACATGTTGAAACAATGGATTTGGCGCATAGTAGGTATATTAGCAGGAATGTTACTAGCTATCCAAATTGCTATTAATGGACAATTAGGGAAAGTTCTTCACTCTGCTTCCCATGCTGCCCTTGTTTCATTCTTTGTGGGTACTATTACGTTGATTATAATTGTTGGGTTAATGGATCGCTCTTACACAAATATTAAAGAGCCCTTTAAACACTCTGCTCCTTGGTGGATATGGATTGGAGGGATCTTAGGAGGATCTTATGTACTAATCAATGTATTTCTCGTCAATCAAATTGGTAATGGACAAACTGTAGTCCTTGTTCTATTTGGTCAAATCACTGGTAGCCTGTTGGTAGAGCAATTCGGATTGTTTAACTCGATAAAAAATCGAATTGAACCATTACAAATAATTGGTTTAATGGTAATGATAGCTGGTGTATTTTTAATTAGGATATTTTAAATGCTTTTCTTTGCTAAACTTGAGCGATGAAGCTCATTTTTAAGAATGGATCCGACATTTTCCGCAAAACATAAAACCAGAGTTCATCTACAAAATGTAGCATAAACTCTGGTGACAATGCCGGTCTATTATTATTTTATTATTTGTCTCATGATAATTTCTTCACCGATACGTCCTATTAGCCTCTCATTCGTATCTTCAAACCCTACTTTTACATATAGTTTCTGCGCTGGTATATTATCTTTGTCAACAACTAAAACAATTTCATCACAGTTAGGGAATTCTGTTTTAACAAACTCTACTAGTAATGTCATGCCTTGTTTTGCGTAGCCCTTCCCTTGTTCCATATGATTAATTGATAATGCAGATAATAGCATCGCATTTATATTATTAGAGTATTTCTTAACTCGTTCATTTGAATTTAGGAGAAAGAAACCTACAGGTGTATTTTCACTTAAAATTACAATACGATGCTGTCCTTCATTAATTTCCTCAAATTTGCTTGGCAGTGCAGAAAATTGTTTTTGTTCTTCAGTAAGTACAAAAGTGTTCAATTCTTTCATATATTCACTTGAAAAATGCTTTAATTCAACCTTTTTCAGTTTTTCCATTACATAATTCTCCATTCACTTTTTCTATACTTTACCACTTTTTTAGGTTTTGGTCATTCATTTATTTGAAATTTCAAAAATATAAAATCTATATTCATCACGATAACGTTTGGGGATTGATCATCTGTTCATGTCCTAACACCCCAACTGGCTTCATGCTGTCCTTTTGTTAGTAATGTATTGCTAAATATAATTAGCCTTTATTTGATTTCGTTCACTAACACTGCCGTATTGGAGCAACAATCGCTTCAATCCCCGGGGCTTTCTTTCTCTAACTGTCACTATCCTCGTGAAAGTTCTAGACCTATGTATCATTTCTTTAGCATTAGTTATTACTTCATTAACCCATGAGATTCCTCCATACAACTTCTTCTTTAATTAACTTCCTATTCCAATTTCATTCCATGGAATACTTTACCTATCAAATCTTAACAATGGATTGCCTTGCCATATATGAAAATTCCTCCTCTTTCAACTACCCTGCTTCATTAAGGAAGAATCATTTCTTTTAGACATTTGCAACTAATTGATCGAAATATCGTTATTGTAACTATTGGAGGAGACTGGAATGGTTATTAAGACATTTTTTCTTTATTTATCGTATATCGTTTATTTTGTAATAGTGCTTTTCTTAACTTATTGTTTCCAATGGGTGACGGTGCTTTTTATGGGAGGTATTCGGTTTACAGCTGCAGAAAGTTATCCTGGGGATTTGAGTACTATTTCTTTAGTCGTATGGAGCTTCTTATTTTCTATCATTCATTTTATTATTATAACAATGTATTTATTTCTTCATAATTTAATGATGTTTCTGTTTAAAATTAGGTTTCAAAACAAGCTAGCGTTTTTGTTAAATTCTTTTGTGACTGTCGGTTTAGTTTTTTATTATTTAAAAGTATTTTTAGATTAAGCTATTCAAGATGGAACCCATTTAAATTTTCTCATATCGTCCTCCTTTGCTTTATCCTACACCCAATATTTACTAGTTCCATTTGAGTAAATTACTGATAAAATGAATGAAGTTCGTTTCATTATTTGGAGGCAATATGACCGATGTAAGCACCCACCCTATAACTACCTTACTTTCACAACTGACATATAGTCCTTTGTATATCTTGATTGTAATTCTCTCCATTGTGGTATTAATGCCCTCAAGTCTTGATCAATATTACTCTACAGTTATATATAAATGTATTGCTGTTTTCTATATCTTCATTTATCTACTAGCAGTTTATTTTTACATATCAGCGAGATAAACTGCTACTGCCTTGTTACTTGTCTTTTGTTAGGAACTATATCACAAGCGTGTCTATCTACTATACAAGCTCTAATGCAGAAGACATCAAGTATTAAAATCCCAATAAGTTCAAATTACTTTCTTTTTGATTTTTTTGCAGGGAAAGAGACAACCACTACTATTAACCCTAAATAGAGAGGGTATTTTAAAAATTCATTCGTTGAATAGCCCAATAAATAAGGCATGCCTATTAATGCCATTACTATACCAATTACGAACAAACCCATTTCAATTTTTTTAATCATATATTTCTCCCAATACTTAATATTTCTAATTCATTTTGATTATCCTCTAACGCTACAACTAGAGAGGCTTTAGCTTATTCAAAAGGAGACCTTTTAAAATAAAAGACACCCCTCAGAAATAAGGAATGTCTATCTTTTTATCTATACACATCTAACAGATTTAACAAATATCTTTCTAATTCATTAATCGCAAACAAAACTTCCTTATGAAGTCGATCTTCAACCACGCCATCATCAGTAAAGACCTCTAAGTATTTATTCACGTCTACAAAGAATTTTTCATACTCCTGTAAAAATTCATCAATTGTTTGATCACCAGGTGTTACAGATAAATAAATTGTTTTAAATAAATTAAAGTCACTATATGCATTACTTAAAAAATAAATTGCCAGTATTCTATCGCTATTCATATACAATTTTACAAAGGATAGGTTTTGTTTTATTTTTTTCAATGCATTGATAAGATTGTTCGTTTGCTTCAACATATTTGCGGTATTACTATACATCTGTTAATCACCTCCATCTTTATAATAAGCAGAAGATCAACAAATTGGAATAATTTTCAGGAAATTTCACTTTGAAAACTTCCTTTATCATACCTTAAATCGAAATATTAAATAAAAATACTAAATGTATTACAGCAAGAAATCCCATTGGATAAATAATGGCTCTTGAAAACCTATTTTTAAATTCATTTCGAGGATGTCGTTCAAAAATGAAGTGCAAGATTGCATGAATGATAAAGAATAAATCAAGAACCCAAAAAATAATGGTTTGATACTGACTGAAAAGTAAGGAAAGGATTGATACGTAAAGAAACAGGTGAATAAAAGTGAATACTTTATAAGCCTTTGAATCTTCCATATCTTTAAGTATTATAAACAATCGCCACTCAGAATGTCTTATAGCATCCATTTCGTGCAAAAGAAATAATGAAAAGTTCAATAAAAAAAGGATGAGTAATAAATCAGGCATATAAAACCTCCTACATTTTATATACCAAATTTTACTATAAAACCACTTTTGAAATACCAAATAAACCCGCCAAAATATGTCGATTTAAAGTTCGTTATCATTCTTTTCCTCAGATTAAATAATTGAGAGGAAAACATTACCTCAATGAACACAATCAAAACGCTTTTCGTTGGTAAATAATATTGGTAATCCCCCAAGAAATACTATAGATTGCCAAAATTAAAAGTGCCGCTCCTATATATAAAACCGTGACAGATGTATGATCTATAAAATCAATGATTGCTGTTAAGTGTTCATTCATATACAATGCAACAGGTCGTGAAATCCATGTTAAGAGGATAAAGCTAATCAGTATAACAGTTGTAATATAGCCCTGTTTAAATACCTGAAATAATGGGAAAGTAAGCGCAGCAAATAATAAGAATAAGCCGCTACCAATCGCAATATCTGCCATCGTAAAATGTTTATTGAAAGCAAATAACGCTAAACTTGTCACCCCAATGGATAAAATCATATATACAATTGCACCAAGATAGCGTGATGCGATAATCTCCGTACGTGTGTAAGGTAAGGAATTTAATAATATATTTGTCTCTACTTTTTCATCATATGCATATGTGTTAAAGGGAATAAAAATACTGGCAACTAGAAAAATTAAAGCTGGATGTGCCCCCATAATAATAAAGACTAAGATAAAAGGAATAAAGATTACTAGCTGCCTTTTCTGTAGTATGACATCGCGTTTGATTAAGTTAAGCATGATGGATGCCTCCTTTAAAGTAATACATGATATCTTCCAGAGAGGCACGTTCAATAATAACTGTGTCTCCGAAAATATTTTTTGCTGCCTTGATATTATCCGTTAATGCTTCAAATCCTGTTGTTGCACGATGAACATGAACAAATGCCTTTTCAGTATCTCTATCCAAAAGATTCAATTCGCCTTTAACGAGCGCATAGTTTTGAGCTACATCGTGAATAGACTGATTAAATACTAACTCCCCTTTCTGTATAAAAGCTATATAATCTGCGATACGATCTAAATCAGTTGTAATGTGCGTAGAGAAGAAGATGGTGCGATTACTATCCACCATTAATTCCTGTAATAGATCTAACAGCTCCCGTCTAAAAATGGGATCTAATCCTGCTGTTGGCTCATCCATAATGATCAGCTCTGCGTGATGTGAGAGTGCTATCGCCAATGAAGCCTTCATTTGCATCCCTTTTGAAAAAGTTTTTATCGCTTTGTTTAGTGGTAATTCGAATTGTTCGACATATTGATAAAATAATGTATCATCCCAGCGTTTGTAAGCAGGTGCAACTATGCGTTTTATATCTTTTAAGTTCAGCCCTTCAAAAAAGATATTGCCATCGTATACAAACCCAATGCGCTCCTTAATCGCCTTCTCATGCGTCTTGTAGTCCAATCCGAAAAGCTTCACTTCTCCGGTATCTGGTTTTAATAGATTCATCATCGTTTTTATCGTTGTCGACTTACCCGCGCCATTTGCTCCAATGAATCCCGTAACAAAGCCTCGCTTCACTTGTAAATCAATATTATTTACAGAAAAACCTTTGAACTTCTTCGTTACATTTTTTAATTCAACCACATTTTCCATTTCTTTCACTCCTCGTATAAAATCTTCAATAATTCCTGTAACTCCTCAAGTGACAGGCCCATTTCTCTGCTATTCGTTATGACCGCGCTCAGCTGTTCCTCAATAACCTTCAGCTTCTTTTCTCTTATAACCTCTAAATTTTGCTCTGCAACAAAAGATCCTTTGCCGACAATGGAATAGATAAAGCCCGCCTTCTCTAATTCCTCATAGGCTCGTTTCGTCGTTATCACACTAATTTGTAAATCCTTTGCGAGGTTGCGCATAGAAGGTATTGCTGTCCCCTCCTGTAGTTCACCTGCTAAAATAAGTGATTTAATTTGATTCGTAATCTGTTCATAAATTGGCTCCTTTGAACTGTTCGAAATAATGATTTGCATGCCAATCCCTCTTCTTTATTTTTTTGAGAATATAGTTGAAATAATGCCCCCTAGTGCTGCCATCAGTATCGCAATAACATGAATTGAGATGGCCATATTAAAAAATGGAAAGGAGTAAGGGGTAATCCATTCGGTGAAGAGCCTCGAATCCAAAATCCATCTTCCCATCCTCGCAACAAAATCTCCCTTCTCTAAAGGCGGAAATACATACGTTTACCTTCACCATCACACATTGTATATATACTATATAAACATTATATACACAAATAAAAATTTAGTTCAACCACTTTTTTGGTTGAAAGGAAATTTTTCACCAATAAGAGGAGGACATGAATGAATGATATTTCTGCAAAGTAAGAGGTTTAATCTAAAGTACAAGTAGCTTTGATAAATAATAAAAAGAAGGAGCATGTTTTGATAAAGCTGATATCAAAACATGCTCCTTAGTGTTGAAAAACAAAACAATCAATAGAATTTTTGTAAAAATGGATTTCCGTTACAGGCTACTTACACTCCAATCCACAAAAATGTTACCTTTTTAGCAAAGATTTTTAAATAAAGTGAAGGTTGTCACTACTCTTTATGGAGAGGTGTTGTCACGCATCGCTTCTCCACATTTTTCACTACTGTTAGTATGAAAGAAAAGGAAAAGACACTTTTGCAAAATGGTTGATTGGAGTGGAGCCAGCGTCACTCCTAGGGGATTTAGTCACAGAGGAGACACTGGAGCGAACGTAAGTGAGTGAAGCGGCTCATCGGGCGCCCCCTGGAAAGGACGCTGGTGGAACGGAAATCAACCCCTCGCCTTGCTAAAAGATCTTTTTCTGCTAGTGACATGATCTTTTTTCAACAACATGCTCCTATAAGATTTTGTAATTATGCTCCACAACAGCTATTTGGCTATCGATTGTATCTTGTCGTTTTAACGGTGTATTTCATCCATCTTAAATTATATACACCTATTCAGCTATGTTCATTTTGAGGTTGCTATTTAATAATTTATGATATAATGAATCATCTGACTATACTGGCAAGACAACGGCTGTAGCGTGTGACGACGCTGCGGCTTTTTAAATGTATAAATAAGCTATATTTACACAAACTATTAATGAGTGTATCGCACGCACTTCATAGGCTATGACGTTGGTTGACCGTCACAGCCTTTTTTATTGTTTAAATTTATTTTAAAGGCAATAAACTATACAAAAGGAGTTAGCTTTTCATATAAATAGTAGTGTTAAGCTAAACTAGTTTAACTTGTACCTCCCGAATTGTTACTTAGGGTCACTTCCAGCCGAGTGACCCTTAAATATTTCTAATTCGTACGAACCACGATAAATATGTAATATACATTTTTTAAAAAAGGAGAATAACTGGCTAGTTGCTTTCTATAACTTTACATATTCTAGATGACTGAAAGGAGGGACTTTAATATGGGATATGAAGTTTACGGTTCAAGCTATGGCAAGCACGATAATTTATCATTCGCTCTAATTGTTGTCCTATTTATTCTTTTAATTATTGTCGGCGCTAGTTTCTTGCATAATTAATACTTGTATTATTGGCAAAAATTAAAAACCTGCATTACGCCTTCTGCTACTAGTGGAATGCCTATCTATCAGCCTTATCTTTTCATGCTATGACCAAAGGGTCGTCTCACACTCTGGTGACCCTTTTTTAGCTTCTTTCCTCATATGCATACTTTGTCACACTTCATTTTAGTAAACATATTCTTTTAAGTGTTTTCTTGATAGCGCCATATTCTATATCCATTGTTTTAGCATCGTGTATAGAATTCTTAATTGTGATGGCTTACATATGTCAAAACAAGCTCGGCTGCTCATATAAAGTACTAATCTAACATAAAGTTCATACAATATAAACATAATTAAGGCTAAAAATAACAAAGGAGAATGGCTATGAGCATTGAATTTATTACACTTGCACCAACGATATTGCAAGTGTTTAAAGCAGGAGAGTCGAATCCAGAAAAAGTAAAGCGCATTGTTTATGGACAAGCTACATCTGATGCAAATGGGATAGCCACATTTTATTTTACAGACAACGCATTAGCTAATGGCTCCCCTCTTTTATCAACAATTGACTATGCCGTGTCAAGCGTATACTCGACAAATTCGTCGATAAATTTAAGACCGAGAGCACAAATGAGGGAGAAGAATAGTATTGGAAAATATGTCTCTGCTAATATTACCAATATTAGTGGTGTCACAGTATTAGGAATTAGTGTATTGGGTTCAGAAAATCCAGTAAGTGGCGTTATTGTAGATTTTATGGTTTTAGGTAGTTTTGATGTGTAAGAGTGGCATATACCAGCCTCACGTAAATACTCCCTCCTGCTGCTTCTGCGTTCATTATCGTCCGTGTTGGGTTGTAGACAACTTGTTTAGGGAATCTGCGCTACAACGATTATCAAAATCATTGGTATAACTACTTAAATCCTCTTGAAAATCTATGCAATTTCTTCCAATGAAAAATATTGGGTAAAAATTTAGGTACAGTTCACTTGAAATGCAGGATAGTTTACAGGAGATTTTCGTATGGTAGTATTTCATAGGGGCGTTTTGGAAGGTGCGTTAATGATAAAAAATCAATTATTAAATCTAAAATAAAGATCTCAATATGTTTTGAGTCAAAAAAATATAGACAAAGTCGAAAAAATCGACTTTGTCTATTGAAAGCACTCTATTCAAGAATGTTTTTTTAAAAATTAAAGTTTAACGATGTTAGCAGCTTGTGGTCCGCGTTGACCTTCTTCTACTGTGAATTCAACTTTTTGACCTTCTTCAAGTGATTTGAAACCTTCACCTTGGATAGCTGAGAAGTGAGCGAATACGTCTTGTCCGCCTTCTACTTCGATGAAACCAAAACCTTTTTCTGCGTTAAACCATTTTACTGTACCTTGTGTCATTTAAATGACCTCCAATAATGTTATTAAATAAAATCATACAACTTCCAAAGAAAAAAATTCACATATTACAAAAAGTAACTAACAAAACACGATTACTCTTTGTAATATGTGAATTTATTATTTCTTTAAGAAAGATTCTATTACATACAGTATATGATAAAAAATCGTATTAGTCCAGCCCTAAATGAAATTTTTATCAATGAAAGGCTAAAACCTACAATTACCACTTATTTTAAAAGTTAAAATTAGTCATTTCATCACCATTAAGCAGTTACAGAATAATTATTTATTGAGGAATATCTCGCCAGTCACTTACATCCCATTGACCTTCATTATTTCCTCCAACAGCCTCCACAGTGCCATCCAATAAGTTGAAACAAATAGTACTGTGGAGGCTGTTATAAAAGACATCACACTTGATAGCGCTCTTTGGTCTCAATCACTCTACTCCCGTTTATGCCTCCTTAGGTTCAACATGGACATGCACTTCATAAACTCCTTGCTCTTCAACCATATTTTTTTCAACAACAGAAGCGACATCGTGAGCTTTCGTGATATCTAGCTTTGCATCTACAAGAATAACGACATCGATTACCTCGTTATTACCATAATTTCTTCCTCTGATTTCTTTCAACCCTTTAACGCCATCTATTTTTAAAATAATTTCTTTGTATGTTTGAAGTATTTTCTCATCAAATCCATCAGAAAGTTCATGAGAAGCATCTTTAAAAATCTCCCAAGCTGTTTTACAAATGATAAAACCTACAATAATAGCTGTTACCGTATCTAACCATGGCATATGTAGTTGTGATCCCAAAATACCTACAGCGGTTCCAATACTTACCCAAGCGTCTGACAAATTATCCTTAGCAGCAGCCATAACGGCTTTACTGTTGATCTTTTCTGCCAATTTTTTGTTATAGCGATAGACAAAATACATCACCAACGCCGATCCTAATCCCACATAGGCTGCAACCATATCTGGCGATTCTTTTCCACCTTGAAAAAATGAAGTAAAAGCACCCACTAATACTTGAATACCAACGGCCATCATAATAAATGAAGCGACCATCGATGCAATGGTTTCACTTTTCCAATGCCCATATCGATGATCATGATCTGCAGGTTTTTGTGAAAGCTTTAGTCCAATCAGTACTGCAATAGAGGCAATTATATCTGTTGTATTATTTAATCCATCCGCCTTTAAAGCCTCTGAACCACTCATGTAACCAATTCCAACTTTCACGATGGATAAAACTATATATGCAATAATACTAATGATGGCTCCACGCTCACCTAATTTAAGGTTATTATATCTTTCTGCTTCCAATTCACTTACCTCCCACTTACGTACATTATCATCATAACAACCCAACATCGAGTGGGTCTACAGCAACCTTTTTGCCTTACTATACATAAGTAGGGCGAAGATAAAAGTGTTGATTATGGGAAAAAATACAGCACTTAGGAAGAAACTTAATTACTGGTTAAAAACCTAGAAATTATTATACTAAAAGAATAAAATAATAGTGTATCTGTTCTTTAAGATTTTTTTCCTCCAACGAACACACCTGACAAAACTTGGTCATTTCCAAATTCGGAAGTGACCTTTTTTATGGGCACGTAAAAAAGCCTTGCCACAAATCGTAGCAAGACTTTTGATCTCAATTTTATTCTCTATCCTCGCAGAAATCCGCCCTCTGAGTGGATTATTTGTCCAGTTATCCATGTAGCTTCATCACTAGCTAGAAAGCCAATCACTTTGGCCACATCTTCTGGCGTTCCAAGCCGACCCTTTGGAAACTTAGGTAATAAATAACCTCTAATTTCATCATTCATCCATGTAGAATCTGTTGGCCCCGGATTGACAGCATTTACGGTAATGCCTAGCGGTGCTAGCTCCTGTGCTAATGATCTAGTAAAGGCTGAAATTGCCCCTTTTGTTGCTACATAGGCTAGCTCTCCCATCATAGGACCTAAATCTTGACCAGATGTCATATTAATGATTCTCCCTGAGATTAAGTTAGCTTTTTCAAAAAGACGGGCAAATTCCACACAAAGAAGAAAGGTGGACCTCATATTCACCGCGTAATGTTCGTCTAATGTTTGAGCATCTAACACTAGATAGCCATCCTGTGCTGAATGGGCAGCATTATTTACTAAAATGGAAGGTACGCCCAGTTGTTCGACGGCCGTTTGGCGTATCGTTTGGGCTGCCTGTGAATCTGATAAATCAATCGTCATTTCTTCACAAGAAACACCCATACTCAAAATCTCCTGTTTGAATTCGCCAATCCAATTACGATCAGCATGCCAGTGTGTAAAAAAAATACTGACACCATCCGCAGCTAATCTTCTACAAATAGCTGTGCCAATATCTCGTGGGTGGCTTGCACCTGTAATGATCGCTATTTTATGCTGCATTTTACTCATTGTTTTTACCCCCAGTTAATATGGGATGCTTTCGATGGTTATTGAGATTTTAAATAAAAAAAGAGCATCACCATAATGGTCTGCTCCGTTTTTAGGAATCAAAACTCCTCACCGCGCACCCTTGAAAATGAACATCATACCTAGACACACTTTCCCCATAAAAAAAGCTACAGCATTTGCCACATGTAGCGTATGAATTCCCCCTTCTTCATATAATACAAAAATTTGTCTTAATTTCTAATCTAAAATTTTAATTTTATTTTGAACGTCAATAGAAAATGTTTCTATATCAAATTGATGCTGTTTTATTGTGTCTTCCGCTAACTGTTGAGCCTTCTTTTTAGCTATGTCATTTTTCTCTTCTGTTAAATTAATCCTTATCTGAATTTCCTCCGACATAATACTATGATCGATGCTGAAGGCGCCAAAATCTTGTTCAATCATCGTCTCAAATAGATTGGCCATTACATCGTTATAACTTAGCCGAGTGGAGAACGCTTCTGCTGGCTCATAGAGATTCTTTAACGTTATTTGAAAAGAGATTGGGTTTAAATCATTGTCTTTTATAACACCCAACATCGTTTCTTCTATATGTTGCTTTGTCTTATGATCGACCTTGGCGGGTAATGACACAAGGAGCTCGATTTTCCCATTGGATAGAATCCCATAATCTAATTGAAAGCTATAGGATTCCTTGCGCAATGCATGAAAAATCTCACTGATTAAAAATTGATATTGCTGAATATAACGCAATAATTCATTATTGCTAGGTCGTGACAGAGGAGCATTGGATTTTTCAGCAGAATGAATAGGTGCATTTGGAAAAAAGAAAAATGCACCACAAACAAGAATCGAAAGTAGCAACCATAACGTAAATATCTTTTTGATAAACATTTATAGCCCCCTTATTGGGGACTATATGCCAATTATCTAAAGTAAATTACGGTAGAATCTTATAAAACAACACACGGTCTTGTTTTTCGCCACCATAATTACTATGAATGGACATATTATCCATCACTTTGTCACCTTTTTCCATTCTAAAGCCCATATTTGTATGAAAGGCAATAGACACTTCGTTAATAGGCGACGTGACACATTTCACAATATTTCGATGGTATTGCTTCACAACATGAAAGAATACATCATATAATCTTTTTGCAATATTCTGTTTTCTATAATCAGGATGGACCCCAACAAAATGGATAAACGCTTCATTTGTTTTGGACTGCGATAAAAAACCGATGAGGAAGCCGATAATTTCGCCATCCTTCTCCATTATCAGACTCGTATTTGTAAAGTGATCAAAAAATAATTTAGGCAGCTTATCTGACATATTCCTGCCGCCCCACCACTCATCAATTAATGGAGATAAAGTATAGTAATCTGAACTCTGTACACTACGAATGTTCATGGAATCCCTCCTCCTTCTCAACTCATACAACAGATTTTATGGTCTGAATGTATTGACAGCTACAACAATGAGATAAATGGTGACTATCACCATAGCAAACACACTACCAATCCGTATCAAATTTATTTGCAAATCGGATACCTCTGGTGTTTCTTTATAACGCCAACGCTCAAAGAATAAAGAACTTTCCTCAGGATCATACAAACTCCAAATACAGTAACCATAAACAGGTATAGATAAAACAATGCAGATGAATAACATCTCTATACCCTTCATCAAGGATGCTTAATCCTATTCTTATTTTACCCTACCATTTATTTCAATATCAATGGTTCTATTTATACCTTTGCCATTACTAATGACTTTAACGTATTGCTTAAAGCCTGAATATGGTTCGTCGTATCTGTCATGCTTACTAGAAGCTGATTTTCGTCCTCCACTGAATGTAGAATATCACCAGTAGAAGCTGCATTTTGCTCAGTCATGTGATTCAGTTTTTCAATTTGCATTTGGATCACCTCAAATTGTGAGATGGCACTGCTTAATTCATGCATTCCCCTCGTTAAATCTGTATTCGTTTCTGAAAAAGAATCTTTTAAACTATTAAAGAAATGACTGACATCCTGTAAAAGCTGTTCTCCATGCTGTAGCGCCTTTTCACCGTCATCAGAACGTTGATGAGCCTCTGTTGATTTTTCAAACAAAGTTTTCGTCACATTAGTAATGCTGACTGTAATAGCGGCACTTTCCTCAGCTAGCTTACGCACCTCATCTGCTACAATGGCAAATCCTTTACCATGTTCCCCTGCTCTAGCCGCTTCTATCGCCGCATTTAATGCCAATAAATTGGTTTGTTCTGCAATATGTGTAATTCCCTTTAATAGGCTATCCACCGTTTGTAGGCTGTGTTGTAGTTCGTTGACAGTTTCCGCAGTAGAGCTCATCGCATGACTCATAACGCTCATTTGAGTCATTGCATCCTGCATTTTATCCCATCCTGCCAATACTTCTGTTTGTAGCTCAGTAGATTTTGCGACCGTATCCTTCGAAATCGTCAATGTTTTATTGACGAAATGTACAGAGTCGCCCATTGTGCCATGAATCATTTGTAAACTGGATGCCTCCTGCTGAATACTTGCAGAAATATCCTCTGTGGCTACTAAAATTTGCTTACTAGAGCCAGAAATCCTTTGCATGGTTTGTTGGAATTGCGTGACATGCTTGTCCAATGCCTGACTGCTCTTTTCGATTTCTTGAAATGTATTTTGTAGTTGATTGAAGGATGCTTGCACTTCATTTTGCTGGATTTCTGCATGTTGAATCAGTTCATTCCCCCATTTTGCCAGCAAATAAAAGGCAATAATGACCCCATTCATAATCGCCAGAAGTGTCACAAAGACAATGGTGTCATCAAATGGCCCCAATAATGATGACGAGTTGACCATATATAAAATGAAAAAACTAAGATTTGTTAGAATCCCAAAGAAGACGATCAGTTCCTTTTTAAAATACAGTGCAATAATGGCCACTGTGCATAGTAAAATATAATGTTTATTTAACGAAAAGCTATCAAGCAAAAATAAGGTAAATACAACACTTGATGGAATGAGGCCAAAAATAAAGCCTTTGACATACGTTTTTATAGGTAAAAAATAATTACACACCGCCAAGGCAATGACAGCTAGCCCAATAAATAAAAAATGTATGCCCTTCGATAGAATCATAGGTCCGCATATTAGAATGGCCAAAATTGAAATAATAGCCAAATTTACACGATGGACTTTTCGTGTATCATAACGAATTTTATTCTCCATTACTTTCCCCCTAAAAAATGAATAGACATTCAGTTTAATTTTCTATTATTATATAGTATAACTACTACTTTTTGTAGCTAAATATTGCATTTATAAGCATATGTTACTTATTTTTGAAATAAAAGGGGGAAATTGAATTGACTAGCGTCCAACAAATCGCACCAAATTTCTACTGTATTGATACACATGATTTAGGTCGAGAGCAGCGAACAAGCTCCTATCTATTAATCGATGAAAAGATAGCCTTAATCGAAACTTCGGCCAGTCCATCCGTGCCTTATATTATGGAAGGGCTACAGGAATTAAATATTGCATTAGAGGATATAGACTATGTCATCGTGACACATATCCATTTAGATCATGCAGGCGGAGCAGGGTTATTTTTGCAAAGCTGTCCCAATGCTAAATTAGTGGTTCATCCACGAGGTGCAGCCCATATGATTGATCCAAGTCGTCTTATCTTCAGTGCAAAAAGTGTTTATGGCGCTGAATTTGACAAACTCTTTGATCCGATTGTACCCATTGACGCTGCGCGAATTATTGAAGTTAGTCATGAACAGCGTCTTCAATTAGGGCAACATCATTTAACGTTTTATCATACAGAAGGCCATGCCAAACATCATGTTTCAATGCTTTATTCCGCTACAAATGGTTTATTTGTAGGAGATACGACCGGTGTTCGCTACCCTGAAATGGATGGGGAAGCGATCGATTTAATCATTCCGTCGACCTCTCCAAATCAGTACAATCCTGAAACCATGGAACAATCCCTGCAATTGTATGAAAAGCTACAAGCAAATGAGTTATATTTCGGTCACTATGGTGCCTATCAAAATCCAGCAGAAGCCTATCGTCAGGTGCGCTATTGGACACCGTTCTTTCTAGAAGAAGGTAGAAAAGCGCAAGCAGCATCAAGTCAATTCCAGGAACAAGTTCACTACTTAGATGCTCGCTTAAAGGAACTTTTATTCAGCTATTTACAGGAAAACGGCATTCCGTCCGATCATCCTGTCTATCAAACCATTCCATTTGATACCATTGTGTCAGCAATGGGGATACTGGATTACTTAGAAAAACTAAATGCTCAGGTTCCACACTAATAGGAAAAAGAGGTGTCTCCAATGACTTTGGGGACACCTCTTTTTTAGAAGCGCTCTTTTTTAGGTAAATCCGCTCTTTCTGCTGCTCGAGGCGCTCCTTTTTTAGGTAAACCCGCTCTCTTCTCTGTTCGAGGCGCTCCTTTTCAGGTAAAACCCGCTCTCTTTTCTGTTCGAGGCGCTCTTCTTTCAGTTAAACCCGCTCAATTCTCTGTTCAAGGCGCTCCTTTTCAGGTAAAATCCGCTCTCTTTTCTGTTCGAGGCGCTCCTTTTCAGGTAAACCCGATCACTTTTCTGTTCCAGGCGCTCCTTTTCAGGTAAACCCGATCACTTTTCTGTTCCAGGCGCTCCTTTTCAGGTAAAACCCGCTCACTTTTCTGTTCGAGGCGCTCTTTTTTCAGGTAAATCCGCTCACTTTTTTGCTCAAGGTGCTCCTTTTTAGGTAAACCTGCTCACTTCTCTTTTCAAAGCGCTCCTTCTTCAGGTAAACCCGCTCGCTTCTCTGTTCAAAGCGCTCCTTTTTCAGGTAAGCCCGCTCAATTCTCTGCTCGAGGCGCTCCTTTTCAAGTAAAACCCGCTCACTTTTCTGTTCCAGGCGCTCTTTTTTTAGGTAAACCCGCTCCTTTTTCTGCTCGAGGCGCTCCTTTTCAGGTAAAAACCGCTCGCTTCTCTTTTCAAAGCGCTCCTTTTCAGATAAAACCCGCTCGCTTCTCTGTTCAAAGCGCTCCTTTTTCAGGTAAACCCGCTCACTTCTCTTTTCAAGGCGCTCCTTTTCAAGTAAAACCCGCTCACTTTTCTGTTCGAGGTGCTCTTTTTTTAGGTAAACCCGCTCGCTTCTCTGTTCAAAGCGCTCTTTTTCAGGTAAACCTGCTCACTTTTCTGTTCGAGGCGCTCTTTTTTCAGGTAAACCCACTCTCTTCTCTTTTCAAAGCGCTCCTTTTTCAGGTAAGCCCGCTCGCTTCTCTTTTCAAGGCGCTCCTTTTCAGGTAAAACCCGCTCACTTTTCTGTTCGAGGCGCTCTTTTTTTAGGTAAACCTGCTCACTTCTCTTTTCAAAGCGCTCCTTTTTCAGGTAAGCCCGCTCACTTCTCTTTTCAAAGCGCTCCTTTTTCAGGTAAACACGCTCACTTTTCTGCTCAAGGCGCTCCTTTTCAGGTAAAAACCGCTCACTTCTCTGTTCGAGGCGCTCCTTTTTCAGGTTCACCCGCTCACTTTTCTGTTCAAGGCACTCTTTTTTTAGGTAAACCCGCTCACTTCTCTTTTCAAAGCGCTCCAAACCTCATTCAGCAGCGGTCATTCCCTGTCCTCATAAAGAGGCTAATCCCTGTCCTCATTCCTTTAATCGATCTAGAACAGCTTGAAAATCCTGTTGCTCCCCTACTTCACGGAACGATTGAAAGGGATTATTCATTTTTTTTATGCGTTCCATGACAAAAGGAATTGTAAAAAGCGCTGGTGTTAGGTTATCATTGACCTCCTCCCACAGAAGCGGTGTTGCTACTAAGCCCCGTTCATTGCCACGAGTGGAATAAGGAGCAATAATGGTTTTGCCCTCTGCATGCTGCACATAATCTAAATACAATTTTTTATGACGATTCTTTTTTAAACGCTCAATTGTATATAAATTCGGCTTTTGCTCACATAAAAAGCGACAAACGAATTCTGTAAATACACGAACCTCTTCATAGGTAAACGAATTTGCTGGCAAAGGAATATAAAGCTGTAGGCCTTTTCCACCAGATGTTTTAACAAAGGATTGTAGCTGAAAATAATCAATAATGTTCTTTAAATCAAGTGCTCCTGAAACGGCTAATGAAAAATCTTGTGCTGAGGGTGGATCTAAATCGAAAACAATCTCTGTTGGATACGGGGAATGTTGTGTTTGAAATGGAATGTGTAGCTCTAATGCCAGTTGATTTCCAAGCCACAATAATGTTTCCAAGTTATTACATACGATATAATCAATGTCATCCATCACTGCTGTTGCCACAAAATCAGGCATTTTTTCTGGTCGACTTTTTTGATAAAAGCTTTCACCCAGAACCCCATGTGGATAGCGTATTAGCGTTAGTGGGCGATCCTTTAGAAAAGGCAATAAATAGGGCGAGATATTTTGCAAATAGGACAAGTATTGATCCTTTGTAATATCCATTTTTGGCCATACAGGTTTGTCTGGATGTGTGATAGAAACTGATTCAGGGATAGGATACAGTTGACGCTGCATGTGCTGCCAATGACAATCCTCAGGTAACAACTCTAATCGAAAGGCATGAAATCTAGGTTCCCGAAGCTTATTACCATCAAAATCAATACAGGCAATATCAACACAAATAGAAGGCTCAAGTTCCCATAGCTCCTTTTTACGTTTTCCATTCGTCTGAAAGAATTTGATAAGTGTTTGATGTTCTTCCTCTGTCATACCATGCTTAAACGTAACGACTTCTCGTAATTGATTCTCCTCAAAAACTGCACCATGAAAATAGCTATTGCTATGGTCGTATTGCGTGACAATAACGGTGACATAACGCCAATTTTTAATTTTTAACCAATGATTAGAACGTATGTTTTCCAGCCATTTACTTGTTTTTTTCTTGGCAACGATACCCTCCCCATTGTAAAGCTTGATGGACTGCCATAAGCTCTCGTGCTCCTCACTGCCATGTACAACTTGGATAGGCGTTGGATTCTCATAGTCAACGATTGGCCATTTGAACTTCGCAGCAAGCTTGACCAATTGCTCTTTCCGCGTCTTTAAATAGCGGTTATGGAGGAATTCTCCTTTAAGCGTTAAAACATCAAAAGCTAGATAGCGAAAAGGAAATGAGTTAGCATGTGAGTTAATCACGTCTTGATTTTGCATTCTCCCCCTTTTTTGAACAACAGCAAAATCACTTTTGTAATGATTGCGTAAATAAACTAATTCCCCATCCAAGGTTAGGGGTAAAAATGTTTGAATGGACGCATGTATTTGCTGACAAAAAGCCAAAATTTCAGGAAACAAGTGATTTAAATTTCGCCCATTTCTACTAATGAGCTGCGGCACTTCATCCCAAACGAATAAACAGCGAAAGCCATCATACTTCGTTTCAAATAGCCATTCATCTCCACTAGGAATATCATTTGTTTCCGTTAAAAGCATTGGTTTCATTCCACAATACCTTCTTTGCTTTTTATCTTCAGTGTTTGAAGATTTCATTTTAAGATACATAAAAAACCTCAAAATACATCATAGTAAGAAAAACGAGGTGACAATAATGCATACAGTGTGGAAAGGCAGTATTTCCTTTGGACTGGTCAATATCCCTGTGAAACTACATGCTGCTACTGAAAATAAAGATGTCAAATTGCGTCAGCTTCACAAAGACTGTCATACGCCCATTAGCTACAAAAAAGTTTGTGAGGGCTGTAACCAAGAGGTAAAAGATGAAGATATCGTGAAGGCGTATGAATATGCCAAAAATAAATTTGTTGTGTTGGACCAAGAGGATTTAGAAAACTTGCGTAAGGAAAATGAAGATAAGGCTGTGGAAATTATTGATTTTGTGCAATTAACTGAAATCGATCCGATTTATTTTGAGCGTACCTATTTCTTATCGCCCGATTCGACCGGTGCCAAAGCCTATTCATTGTTACGTAAAACATTAGAACAATCGGGAAAAATTGGCATTGCTAAAATCATTATCCGTTCAAAAGAGCAGCTTGCCATCGTACGTGTTTATCAAAATGCCCTCGTGATGGAAACCATTCACTATCCAGATGAAGTTAGAAGTATTGGCGATGTACCAAATATTCCAAGTGAACAGGATGTTGTGCAAAAGGAGCTTGATACTGCACTCATGTTAGTGGAGCAACTAACAACTACATTCAACCCTGAAAAATATACAGACGATTACCGCAATGCTTTATTAGAACTAATTGAAGAAAAGAAAGCTACAAATACGATAGCTACAAGTGATAAACAACGCCCAATTCCTGAAAATGTCACCGATTTAATGACAGCGCTACAGGCTTCCTTAGAAAAAACGAAAAAGCCAGCTACAAGAAAACGGACAACACGAACAAAGAAAAATGCCTAAAAAAAGCGTATCCTTATTTCGGGATACGCTTTAAAATTGCTGAAGGAAGTTATTCAAATCCTTTTTTTGCTGAATCACTAAAATTTTATTTAACAGATCACTTTGTTGTTTAAAAAATCTAGGTTTCCCCTTCTGCTCAAAGCGTTTATTCCAACGAAACATTTTAAAGAAGATCGAAAAAGTTGGCTGATAATGAGCTTTTTCGATGCCCATTTTTTGTTTCATAAATCTTTTTATAATACGAAAGATCCGAACTTTGTAAGGTGTATCAAGAAAGAGAATGCAATCAGCTTGTTGGAAGCTATCAACAACCCACTCCTCCTGATGTATCCCTTCGATAATCCAACTGTTCGTTTGGAGAATGCTTTGTAAGTGCGCCTCTTTTTCTTCATCTGTTCTTACAATATCCCCTGATTCCTTTCGAATCCATGCCACATTATCAAGCTCATAATAAGGAATCTGAAGGGTTTTAGATAATTCCCTCGCCAATGTTGTTTTCCCACTACCAACGGACCCAATGATATGTATTCTTTGTGGAAACTCTTTTGTCATCGAACCCCTCCATTACATATACCTTTGTAGAAATAATTCCTTTATTATACAATAAATTTCAGCTTAAAAAACTATAGTTTTTTCAAGAACATAAGTTCCCTCTTATGGTATGATGAAGGAAAAACTAGGAGACTCTTTATTTATGACAATACACGAGCAAATGCTGCAACAACAAGTAGCAGGTCTCAGCCTTGCCTATATAGAGGATGGAGAGCTTCAGAAAACAGAGTGCTTTGGGCTGTTAGAGGTCGGAAAAATTACCAGCATCAATACAGAAACCATCTTCAATGCCTGTTCAATCAGTAAACTACTAACAAGCATTTTAGTGCTGAAGCTAGTCGAGCAAGAAATAGTAGATTTAGATGAGGATATTAATCAAAAACTTACGTCCTGGAAGATACCAGATAATAATTATACTAGGGCAAAAAAAGTAACATTACGACATTTGTTATGTCATCAGGCAGGTATTATTGACCCTAAAGGCAGCTTTCCTCCCTTACTTTCATTGACACAAATGCCTTCGATGGGCGATGTATTACACGGTAAAACACCTTATTGTCCCATGCCTATCGAAAGTACCATTGAACCGGGACATGAATTTCATTACTCCGATGCAGGCTTTTGCATCGTTCAATTACTGATTGAGGACACCACAGGCTCAATGTTTCCTCAACTCGTGACAGACCTTATTTTTCGACCACTAGCTATGACAAACAGCTTTTTTTCTTCCGAAGTTCCAACTGCTAATACAGCAAGTGGTCATTATAAAGATGGCACCTTAACAGCCCAAAGACACCCAATCTACCCATACGATGCAGCTTGTGGATTATGGACAACACCATCAGATTTAGTCAAATTATTACTAGAGGTAATACAGGCATTAAAAGGAAAAGGTACACTTGGATTATCTTCGATCCATGAGCTAGTTCATCCTCAGGGCTGTAAGGAATGGATGGGCCTTGGTGTATTTCTTGATGGTACTGGCGAGCAGCTTGAAATATCCTCCCTTGGCTGGGGTGTTGGCTACCAATGTATGCTCGTGGCCTACCCTCATTTAGAAAAAGGCTTTGTTGCCATGTCTAACACCGATACAGGCGTCCATCAAATGCAAGGTCTCTTAGGCGATATCTATCGTTCCTTTGTCAACTAAAAAAGAGGCTCGATTTAAGCCTCTTTCCTCACCTGATAATGCATCTGCACCATCTGACCATATCGTTTTGTCTCCAGTAGCCTTAAATTTTCGAACGGACGTGGAGATGTAAACAAAGGTATTCCCGAGCCCAGTAAATGTGGTGTGATGGTAATAATCCATTCATCAATTAGTTGCTCCTGTAAAAAGGCATCTAGTATAACCGCTCCACCTACCATCCAAATTTTTGTGCCTTCTTGCTCTTTTAATCGTTTAGTAAATGTGACCACATCTTCTTGGACAAATGTCACATGCTCATTTTCCCCAGTTTGAGCTGTTGTGAACACATAGCATTTTTTATCAGGATAGGGGAACGTATCACTGTGCTCTAGAATATAATCATAAGTTCGTTTTCCCATAATGACGGTATCAATGGTTTGATACATATCAGTGTAGCCATTATCTCCTTCTCCCTCAGTTTCTTCCAACCACTGCAAATCATCATTTTCCTTAGCAATAAATCCATCTAAACTCCCTGCAATAAATACCACTATTTCTCGTGACATCTCGTCAGCTCCTCTTCTTGAAAATCTCTTGTACAATCTCTATACTAAATATAAAACATGACAACTATTGGCATGATTAAATAAAAAGGTGAAAAAATATGTCCAAAGCCAAACGATTAATTGATATTTTGTTATTTGTCAGTGCGAAAAAGAAATTTACAGCGCAGGAAATTGCCGATACATTCAATATTTCAGTGCGAACAGTGCATCGTTACCTTTTAGATTTAAGTGACATGGGACTGCCCATCTATGCGGAGCAAGGTCGACATGGTGGCTATACTGTTTTATCAAATGCAATCCTCCCTCCTATTTTATTTACGGAGGAAGAAGCAGTCGCCATTTTCTTTGCATTCCAATCTCTGCACTACTATCGTGATTTACCTTTTAATACTGAAATGAAATCTGTCTCTCAAAAACTATATGACTCCTTACAGCAGGAGGCCAAGAAAAAGGTGGATACGCTGCAATCGTATATGGCCTTTTGGAATCCTAAAAGAGCCATTACAACGCCACTCTTAACAGACGTTTTAGAGGCGATCATCAACCGGTCACAATTGCATATCCAGTATGAATCAAAGTCTGGTATCACATCAAAGCATATCCAGCCTATTGGCGTGTACGCTCATGATGGTTTATGGTATATGCCTGCGTTGCTACTATCAAATGAAAAAATATTACTCTTCCGTGTCGATCGTATTCATGCCATGACAATCAGTGATAAAAGCCATAAAACGACGATGAATTTGCAACAGTGGCTTGAAAGTGACTATGAGCCTCAACAGCCTATTCGCTTATATGTAGAATTATCAAGCGAAGGCGTTCGTCAATGTTTAAGTGAGCCCCATCTTGAAAAAGCTGTTGTTCGACAAAGTGATGGAACAGGCTATATCGATACGATGATTGATCAAAATGAGCTCCATTTTAATAGCTCCCTATTCTTTCGCCTTGGTCAACATGCGATTGTCAAAGAACCCCAAGCATTAATTCAGCTTTTGCGTCAGCATGCACAGGAGCTATTCGCGATATATCCTGAGCAAACTGAGACCTAATCTGTTAGATGACAATTTTGTCAGATTCGTGTAACCTTCATCGTTACTACTTTTTAGTAAACTTCCTTATACTTGGTTTTGAAGGAGGAGATGAACGTTGCAACCGACCAACACTAATAAACGAATTGATACATTAGATTATTTAAGAGGGTTCGCCTTACTGGGCATTATTTTAGTCAATATTCCTGCATTAATGTGGATAGAACCACCTAAGCTGGCTAACGATATTGCCTATAGTCGCTTTTTAACACTTTTTGTAGAGGGTAAATTTTTTATCATTTTTTCATTTTTATTTGGTATAGGATTTTATCTCTTTATATCACGGGCCAAGGCAAGGGGCGAAAAAGCCTATGCCTTATTTAGTCGTAGACTTTTGATTTTACTGCTTATGGGGCTTGTACATTTTTATTTCCAACCAGGTGAAGCCTTAACTGTCTATGCTTTTTTTGGCTTTGTAGCCTTACCTTTTTATAAAATGCGCAAAGAAATCAATCTTATCATTGGGTTCATTCTTTTAGCCATTACTGCTTATTTTGGCCTTAAAATTTTGATGCCATTTCCTCTGATTTTACTAGGTCTAGCTGCTGGTCAATATCGATTATTTGAAAATATCTCTATGCATCGAAGAAAAATTATGCTAGTGACGATTATTATGGGGTGTATTAGTATTGCTAGCTGGTTTTATCAATGGCTGTATGTACCTGATGCCATTGTCAATATTGATAATATGACTAAGGATCAGCTAGAAGCACATAGTACAAATATCGAGCAATTTGCATTAATCGGACTACAGTTCAGCCCATTTGCTTCCGCATTTTATATGGGAACAATCATCCTATTATTACAAAGTACTTTGTTCCAGCGACTATTAGCGCCGTTAAAAGCATATGGGCGCATGGCCTTGACTAATTACTTGGGCCAAACAGCACTCATTCTAGTAATCGGTCACGCCTTCCAGCTAATTGGGCATCTTCGCTACATTGAATCTTTGTGGATTTGTCTTGGTATTTATGTTTGCCAATTGCTGTTTAGCAAGCTATGGTTACACTTTTTCCGCTTCGGCCCGATGGAATGGCTGTGGCGTATGGGTACCTATTGGACAGTTCCTCCCCTAAGACAAAGTAATAAAGATTCTTTATAGTCAATGATAAATACCTATCAGTATAGCGTTAAACGTCATATATTGGTAATGTACCCTACTCGCTTTCCATCTTTGCTCATATCTTCAGCAAGAAACACATCCCCATTTAATTTGGTCACTTTTTGCATACAGAAGATTACGGTCAGAAATATGCAGAAGTGACTAATTTAAAAACAGCGTTAATCCAATATTGACGCTGTTTCTTTTATTTCTATAAAAAACATTTGATAAACAGACAAGTCACTGGATTTTAAAATCCAGTGACTTGTCTTCATTGCAGTTATTTTTCTATATAGCTGTTCATTGCCACTTTCGTCACATTCGAGTATGTCTCTTCTTCTTGGGTAGTTGGTTCTTTATATAAGTAGGTGTTAGTCATTCTTATATCCGTAGCCCTAACGTCTAAATACGAGTTAATGCGCCATTCGGCTTTGGTAACTCTTGAACTGTTATCTGATTCATTTTACAAAAGTGTTTAAAGAATTGTTGCGCCAACTCTCGTTCTTTTGGGTCACTTTTCAACGAAATGATATCAAGTAAAATTTGAGCCATCCATAAATTTTCAAAATAACGATATTTACCTGTCTTCCATGTCATTTTTTCGGGGAATTTTTCATTTATATAGTATTGCCAGAACAGCAGCTGATCTGATTCCTGTTCTGTCAGTTGAATTCTGTATTTTGAATGAGCAGGAATATGTCCATCTTCACACAGCTTACCGACAAAATTTTCATTCACCATATAGACACCTAAGATACGTCTATCTTTTTCAGGCTTGCTGGATTCTCTTGCCGTTAATAGAACAGCGCTATTCTGGTGCAGGCGGCTCGGCTTGTTTGGCTTTCCTTTGTTATTACCACTCTTTAATATGCCTGAAAAAACTTTCCACTCTGAAAAAGAACTATTCTGTTCTTCTGTGTCACACCAAAAAACCATTTGTGATGCGGGATGAAGTTTATGGTTATTCATAAGTTTTTCGTGTTCCAAGCGAAGTACTAGTTCTTTCCGTTGTAGTTTTTTTTCCTCTTCCTTCTTCCATTCTTCTTCTTGTCGTTCAATTTCTTTTTTTTGTATAATTTCCTCAAGTAACTTAGCATCACTTTTATCATGTATTTTTAGGTGGTTTCCAAATACATCAGGGAAAACAAACCTTTTATTTTCCGTTGCAAAATGGATTTCAATACTCGAATCATTTTGATTAACTATACTACCTATGCCAAAACGCTTGTGTGTAACTTTCTTATTAATTAGATTCATTAATCTAGTCCTCCTTATGGAATAAAAACTAAGTTACTATTAGATAGTAAATTTTTTTCATTAACTTCCTTTTAAGCATACATAATGGTTTTGATTTTTTTCAGCTTATCAAAGGAAATTAAAAAAAACGTATCCAAATTCTTTCTGCAAAATAGGACATCGGAATTCGAAATACATTTATAAAAAATTATCGTAAGACTATTATAACATTTTTTAATAAAATTACAAATTTATTATTGACAACGCATTTTACCATGAGTTAAAATAAAATATTTATTCTCTACTGGATCTAAAAATAGCTGTAAAATAAAGTCCTTCAACTTCTGGAAAACGCCTCAAAAAATCCAACTTTCCGTTGTTGCAAACATAAATGACCTTTTTATACGAGGTATGCCAAAAAGAATCTTCACCTGCTACTTATCCTAAGCATAGAATGCAAATAATACCCTTTTTTATAGGGAGGATTGTATGAAGAATAATAAAGGCAATCGGAATAGTGATGGAATAGAATCCGTGAGTCAAGCAGCTAAGCTGGCAGTGATTGCAGGAGCCATTACAACACTGGGTGACGCACTAGCGACCATTGCGGCTGGTCTTGCTTTAGAGGATGAGCTAAAGGAAAATGAAAGCAATAGCAATGATATTAACAAACTGCAAAAGCAAATTGACGAATTGAATTATGAAATGAAGCAATTAAAAAGGATGTTACGTTAATACAAAAAACGACAATACCACTTGGATATTGTCGTTTTTTAGGCTATTTAGCAGCCCAAAGATCCATCTCAATTTTTATATCTGGTAGCCCTAATGCTGATACATAAGCAATAGTCATAGAAGGATAGGAATCACCATACATGGCTACCCATTGCTGATAGAAGTGATGCCAATCAATCTCCTCTGTGGCCCAAATGTCAGCCTTTACCACATGTGAAGCATCCAATTCCTCAGCTGTTAAAATCATTTCAATATTTTTAAATGTATTAGTAATTTGCTCTATCAATCCTGCCGGCAATTGATCATCTTGACCAATTCCTATTTGTCCAGAAAATGCATACATTGCAGCATCTTTCGGAATGATTGTGACATGGCTATACTTTCCAACAGGGCTAGGTACCTGCATTGGATTTTTACGTATGACTTTTGATTTCATATTCTATTCTCCTTTAGGTCGTATTTTTCTAAAAAAGGGCAGACTTATCCCTTACTTATCGATTTTAGAAAAAAACAGCTGTGGAGAACCCTATACCCATGCTTAAAAAACGAATAGATCTTTTTTTCATGTGAATTCTCCTCCTTGTACCTAAAGTTATTTACACTTTACCATTCCTATCCTAGACAATCAATGAACCTAGAGACTATTTTTGAGCTTCAATAATTATTTCTCAGGCAATTAACTATTCAACCATAACAAACACAACATATATATAGTAATGTAAAGCTAAATTAGCCTTACACCTCCGAAATTGTTACTAGGGTCACTCCATCCCAAGTGTCCCTTTGCATAAAACTAGGTACCCCACTTTGGAGTACCTAGTTTTTTGGTTAGTATGCGTGTTCATTGATAGTATATCAGGGTAATATGAACAGTTTCTGAACAATATGGTAGGTGATGAAAATTAGCTTGAATTAAATTAATGTCCTTTCTCACCATCACCAAGCTCGATTTCTTACATAGAGCATAATAAAAGTCCTCTCCGTTTGCAGAAGGCATGTGATCTTATTAAATTGCTCTCTCTTTTAGCTGATTATGCAATTTAAATGTCTGTGTGCTCAAAATCATAAGGTAGCAGTTCGATTGTTAGTTGAAGAAGACCTTGTTAGAACGATGGCTACCAAACAATTTTACATTCTACCTGTTTGCAAGGCTTTTCCCCAATCTATTCTTCCATTTTTTTCACTTTGTAAGATAGCTGCATCTCGATTGTATGGAATAAGGATTTGTTCTATCATCCAATCGTCTTCTTTTTTAGTTACAATTGTATAATTCGCATAAGGAGAGCCAGACTCCATTTTATGATAGGTTGGTAATTCGTCTTCATATGCTGGTAATCCAACGCTACCCGGATTAATAACGATTTTATCATTTGGTAAATAGACAACTCTAGGTATATGAGTATGCGCACAAAAAATAATGTTCTGGGAAATTCCATTAACCAACTTCAAAATATCTTCTGTCTTCTTAAGTGTTGAACCATTTGGACTGATTTCCTCTAACAAATAACTTTCATCACTAGTGGGTGTACCATGACAAAAATAAAAATCTTCCGTTTGTAAAGAGAATGGCAAATCAGCTATCCATTCCTTCTGTTCCTCTTCCAATAAACCTTGAACATATTGTACCGTTGGATTATCTGTCTTGTTATCTAATAAGATTCGATCGCAATTCCCCCTAATATTTCGAATGTCCTCTTTTACTAATAATTCATAAGTTTCGATAGGAAATAAAGGTCCATATAAGCTATCACCTAGATTGTATATATCCTTAATACCACGATTTTTAATATCGAGTAGTACTGCTTGTAACGCATCTATATTTCCATGAATGTCTGATATAATAGCCTTCTTCATTACGAAGAGCCCTCCTTTATTCTTTACATCTACCTGTCCGACATCGTTATCACTGAATTTAAAAAGTGGGGTACACTCATTGAATGTACCCCACAATCCTTGATATATAAACTATCTTAGGTTTACCTAAAAATTTTGTGTTCGTAAAGATAGTCATAGGAAAGGTCAACAAACAAATATTCATGCTCGTTGATGGCGATGGAGAATGTTCTTGTAATTTCTCCTGTCTCAATATCCCGATACAATTCAGAGATTTCCCCACTTTGATCGTTGCGCATTTTGATAATTGTTTGGAGGAAATAAGGACGCCAGCTCCAATTTTTATTGATGGCACGTGGCTGTAGCTCCCAATTACCGTCAATTCGCATAACGTTTGGTGTTAACTGGAACCCATCCTCATTACAAATATAGAGTCGGAAGGAGTAGTTATCTAATAGTTCAGCTAAATACTCTAAATGGGAGACATTGTCGCTCGTTGGTTTCACACGGTGAACAATCGCCTCTAATTCCTCTCTTAATTTTTTTAACTGCAAATATTGTGCCTCCAGCATTTTCTTTTCGGAAGTAATAAATTGCTGGCATTCTTTTTTAAAACGTTCCTTTAATATATCCTTATCAACAAAGGTCATTGCTGGATTTGCTAGGTATGGTCCTTGATAAAATCTACCGCCATTTTTCCAAGCAAATTGTAGCTGATAAACCGTTTCGATATCTTCAAATAAAAGATTCGCTCCAATTTTATAAGCTAGGCTACCAATGGCGGAAATCATGTCCGATTGAGCAGACCAAGAATCATAATTTAAATCACGTGTATTGACCTTTAAGATATGGGGTGCCAATAACGCAATATGCTCTAAATGACTTTCGGCTCCTACTTCCTGAACGGCAATTTTCACTCCAAACGTCGTAAAATAGCGGAGGGCGTGATGTAGTTTGTTAATATCCCCGATAAAACGATGCTCTGATACGACAAGTACGATGCGCTGTAAATCTTTTTCATCTATATATTGTTGGATAATATTAAAATGACTTTCACCAAAATCTTGCATCAATAAATTTGGATTGCTTGGAATATAAATATCAATTTCTGGTGCAATTTCATCAATTTTAGCTAATGCCGCATGTAAAATTTTATGTTCCATATCAATTCGATATTCTTCTGGAATATCTTCATTGTTGACAAAATCCTTTAAATTAATTTGCTGACCTTGAATTTGTAGATATCCGGAAATTTCGTAGGCAATCACCGTATGCGCATCTGCACTAAATATCGGTTGATAATACCCATGTATTTGATCTAAATTCGTTAACACTTCAATTGCGTCCATCATCGAAACCTCCAATATGAATAACGTTTTCATTGTTATTCAAAAATAACATTGCATTCATCATGATTAACTAAAAAAATGCTCTCTGACTGTATAATAAGTTGTTTAAAGTAAAATCGCAACTTCACTTCTCATAATTTATGGCAAATCTGTCCTAAATTTTAACCTTCAACATAGACAATTATTCGATTATTATCAATGCTAACGACTTTCCTGCATAGTAGGTTGCTCCTTACGCCATCTTGTTACTTTACTTAATTTTCATGTCAGTCAAGGCTGTTCTCTTATTTTGTTTCTCACTTTAATTTATGCAACATGACACAAAGACAGCCGTGATAATAGATGATCATTATCCTATCCAAGCCAAATAATTCAGTCATTTGCCCAGTATTTAAGGACAATTTTATGAAAAAACAGTATCCCAATAGGACAACACGAGGCTCCTACTGGCATACTGTTTATTATTATTCAGACATAAAGAAATACCAAATCAGTGCGATTACTGCTACTGATAAAATAACAGCAATCGTTACGCGAAGCGGCGAAATAGGAGCATTTCCGCCAACTCGACCCGTTTGTCCATTCACCATAAAGCGGTAAATCTTCTCCTTATAGCGGAAAGAAGATAACCAAATCGGTAACATTAAATATTTGTATGTAATATCATCATGGTTTGTGGAAAAACGCAGATTGGATACTACATCGGCACTATTTTCCCAACGAATTTTGGACGTGATTTGCGCATGGAGGTGATCATGGATTTCACTTTTTGCTTGGCTCCAGCCATCATGCAAACCAACACTGTAACGCTCTGATAAAAATCCAGCTACATATTGTGGTTTATAAGCCTTATTATTAAGGAGATTAAATGGTTCGATTTTTCGCATCATGTCCCGATCATAGCGTGTCGTGGCACTCACTAAATGATCGTCTATAAATTCCTGATAAAAACCACTTGTTGAATACCAATCTGTTTCTGTATGCGTTTTACCGTCTTTATCCGTAACTGTTCGATGACGTCCATATCTTGCGGAGTATCTGGAGCTTGTTTTTGAGTCAAACGTCCAATACGGGAGATATACCCCTTTAAAGGCATCAGGCTTTGCACTTATTTTGGCAGCCTTTGGTGTAAACCATCTGCCTTTAATCCATTTCTGAAAATGTTCCCCTGCCTGCTTATCCGTTACTTCAAAAGCACATACGCCATTGGGTGCTAGCGTATTCTCAGCACTAGCCTCCATGACCTGATTCGAACCGCAGTAAGGACAACTGTCAGCAACCTGTAGGGCATCATAAATCGTCTCGGCTGCACAAGCTTTACAAATAACCGTCTTTTTCTCCACGCCCCAATTGAAATTTCCACGTTCTTCTGCTTTTAAGAAGTCCATTTCCTGGGCAACTTTTTCCTCTTCTTGCTCAGGGGTTGCAATTTCAGACTCAAATCCACAATACGGACAAGTCAGCTTACCTGTGGCAGGATTAAACTCAATCGATGCACCACAGGAAGGACATTCAGCATCAAAGTCAAGCTTTACTTGTTTGACATTTTCAACTTCTTGCGTTGACATAGGCCATCATCTCCTTACTTGACATCCTTTTCATCAAAAACATCGCCGCATTCAGGACAGAATTTAGGTGGATTTGCAGGGTCCTCTGGTGTCCATCCACATTTATCACATGCATAGAGTAAAGCACCAGCTGGTTTTTTAGAGCCACACTCACTGCAAAACTTCCCTTTATTCACCGCTCCACACGTACATGTCCAGCCCTCTTCCGCCGGTTTTGCCGCACCACAATTTGAACAGAATTTCCCCGTGTTGTCATGACCACATGCACATGTCCATGTATCAGAGGCTTTAGCTGTTTGATTTTGCATCGCAGCCTGAGCCATTTGTGCTTGCTTATTTTGCTCATTCATTTGATAAAGTTGACTAGCATTGACTCCACCAGCTTGTGCAGCCATATTCATCCCCATGAATCCTGCCATAGCCCCACCATCATTGTTGGCAGCCGCAATCATCGCTTCTGCCTGAGCACCAGTTAAATGGGCAGCAGCCATACCTGGATCACGCATGACCGCATTGCGTTGTAGTTGTTTGATCATCGCTTCGTCTTCTTCAGAAGCTTTCAGTGTACTGATGCCAAATGACACAACAGCTAAACCACGTGTAGCAAGCCATTTTTCAGATAAAACCTTATTGAGTGCGTCTGCTAATGCAACTGTATGAGCGGGTATTTCACTATAACGAACGCCACTTGCTGAAATTTGTGCAAAGGCTGGCTGTAACGCTGTCATTAATTCTGATTTTAACTGGCTATCAATGGTCTCTCGTGTAAATTCACGCTCCACATTTCCACACACATTTGTATAGAATAATAATGGATCAATGATTTTATAAGAATATTCGCCATGGCAACGAATCGCAATGTCGATATCTAAGCCAATATTACGATCAATGACACGGAATGGAATCGGTGCAGGAGTGCCATATTTATTCCCAACAATCTCCTTTTTATTAAAATAATAAACTCGCTGATCTTTAGCAGGTTCTCCACCAAATGTGAAACGTTTGCCTATCTGTTTAAATGTTTCCATAATGCCATGAGACAAATCTGAGCCATACATAATCGAAGGCTCTGTTGATGTATCATAGACATATTCGCCAGCTTCTGAAGAAAACTCTACGACTTTCCCCTGCTCTACAATCATCACACATTGCCCTTCATTGATGGCAATTATCGAGCCATTGCTAATAATATTGTCATTGCCTTTATTTGAACCTCGTTTAGAAGTGCGTTTAATGCCCTTAGTCACCAGAACATCGGCGGATAATGCCTCACAATAAAAATACTCACGCCATTGATCCTCTAAAACGCCTGTTAATGCCCCAACGCCTGCTTTTAATAAACCCATAAATATTCCCACCTTTACATTGATGTTTAGCTTATTTTATCATCTATCAACACTATGTAATACGCAAAATCAGACAAATTGTTTCATTTTCTTCATACTAAACTAAAAAACGAGAAGTTCCTATGATATGAATCATCAGAACTTTCTCGTTACAGTCTCTTTCTTATGATAAGGCCGCTATTATGACAAGCACCCATGCAACAATAAATAACATTCCACCGATTGGGGTAATCGCCCCTAGCTTTTTCACACCTGTCACGGCAAGCACATATAAACTACCAGAGAAGAAGACAATCCCTGTAAACATCAGATATCCTGCCCACGAAAGCAGACTAGAGCTTCCTAAAAGTGCCTCATTGGATAGAATACCAAGCGCAAGAATTCCTATAGCATGATACATTTGATATTGCACAGCCGTTTCCCAAATGGCTGCATAATGTGGCGAGGCAAACTTATCCTTTAGTGCATGTGCGCCAAAAGCTCCTAAAATAACACCAAGACCTGCCAAAATCGCGCCTAAAGCTAAAAACATTTCCATCTATTGTTCTCCTATTTTGCCTCAACGGCAATTTCTTTATATTTGGCGTCCCAAGCTGGGTCAATCTTACTTAAAGATACTGGTCGCAATGTATCCTTATGCGCAAGAATATGTACGGATTGAGCTGTGGCTGCTACCGTGCCATCCTCATGTAAAATTTCATAACCATACGTAGTTCGTAAACGATCATGCTTTGCTACCCAAGTGCGCACCGTTGCCACCTGTCCATAATGCATGGCTGCTTTATACGAAATCGATAAATCCATTACTGGCGATACATAGCCATCTTTTTCTAATGCAGCATACTCAAAGCCCGCATCACTTACAAGCTGTGTACGACCAATTTCCATCCAAATGATGTAATTCGCATGGTACACTACGCCCATTTGGTCGGTCTCCGCATACCGGATTTCAATCTGTTTCTCACTTACAAACATTTTCTTCACCTCGTCCTACATTATAGCGTAAAAGTATTGATTTGGTGGGGTTTTTGCTCTATTGGAATTGGAGATTGAAAAATGTATTTGTCTACGTAATGATCTCATTCCATATATCCTTTGAAAATCGTATATTTTTAAAACAGGAAACGCTGCCAGATTCCTCGACTTTTCAATGAATGTATAACTAACCATAATTAACACACACTAATTTTGAGTGTCTCGCACGCAGTAAGTGAAGAAAGTAGTATTTGTTGACCGTCTTCATCTCTTATGTGTGATGATTACACCATTTTATATAATAATAGAGGTGCTTGAAGTGACTATATTCGGAAAATGTTTATATATCGCATTCTTTATCATCGTCTTTTTATTCACAACAATTTGGAACTATTTTAATAGTGGGCATTGGGCCTTGCTTGAGAATTTATTCTTTGCCTTTTGGGTAGCCAGTTTCTTATTTATGGCCTTGCTGCTTAGAAGTAAAAAAGATGAATCGGAAAAAGCTGATAATAGAAGTTGATATACCTATTTAATGATATTTTCTATTGTTTAATTATTTCCTACAATTTATTCATTTGCTGTGGCTTCTACAAGCCGCAGCTTTTTTATTGTTGCATTAAATTCATACAAAGCTTGTCAGCACTAGTATTTTATCCGTACATTCAAACCTCAAAATGATATACTATTCAAAAAATACTTTGAAGAAGGGAACGTGAGTGATGGAGGCTAAGACCATCTTGTTAGATCAATTTTTAGCTAATGCGAATGACCGTAGTTGGTATATCTCATTTTATGAAGTCGTTGAAGGGCTATCTGAAGCAGAAGCCTTTTGGAAACCCGATCCTTCTAGCCATAGTATGGCTGAAATTGTCCAGCACTTAATCTATTGGAATGAAATTTGGCAAATACGGTATAGGGAGAATCAAGTGAAGGCCCCATCCCAAACGAATAATGCAAATACGTTTCTTGTTAAAGATGAAGTAACTTTCTATGAATTGAAAGAAAAGTTATTCCATATCCTGCTGCAATGGCAAGAATTAATTGAGGAAGAGCAGCTTTTATCTATCGTAAATGGATACCCCGTGAAAGCGGAATGGTGGGCCATCCTATCGAATGCCGCGACTCACAATGCCTATCATATTGGACAGCTTGCTTATTTACGTAAAATGGAAAAATAGACATTTATATGTTATAATCTCAGAGTAGGGCTAATAGTAATAGTCCTATTTTTGTTTGCTGCCGCTTATTTAACTCAAATAACACCAAAGGAAGATGCAATGTGAGCCTAGAAGAAATTACACAAATTTATTCATTTTACTTCTTCACGACACCCATTTTAATAAGGTTAATTGTATTTAATTTTATTTTCAAAGAACACAAACATACGATGGCTATTTTATTGGATGCTGTTGTTTTAGTATCAACTACTATATGGTTAATATTGATTAGAGAAGTCATTTTCCCTCTGCCTTCATTAACTTTAAATGTATTTAGTGTACTATACATCCTATTGATTATTGACATTTCTATTAATTATTATCGCTTAAAAAGGAAGAATTCCTTGAAGTGAATAGCCCGATTTATACATATAAACAAGCTCTAAGCAAAAGAAAAAAGCATCTCTCGTCAAGATGCTTTCACTTTACTATTGGGGCAATTCTTCTAGTGATTTTTCAAATTCAAGTATATGTCCATCAACTTTTGCTCTTTCTAGTTCCTCAATAAATTCTTCCTTACGCTCATCAAGTCTGGAGTCAAGTGTGTTTTGATAACCTGGAAATAGATTGTAATCTACTGGTTTCCCCATAAGTTCACCTCTTATTCTCAGCTTTTTTATTTATTATAGGGTATATTGATATTTTCTGACAATTGTTTATATCATTTTTGATTACAAGGACCGACAAGCCAACACAACGGAAGACTCATAAAAAACACCTACCTATACTTAATTGCCCATAAAATGATGCCCTTAATTCTAGAGAACAAGCGATGTCATTTATTTTGTCATCACTTCTGAAAGTACAATTTCCATAAACTTTGCTGATGATCCCCTAATCTCCCCTCACTTTTTTTACGGAAAATAAAATCAAATTTACTATATTTAAAAAGAGAATAACTAGAAACATATAAAAGGTAGTTGGGTCTCCGCCTGAGGGCACTTCATCCGCTATGTATCCAGAAATAATCATCAGTGCCCCTGATACGATACAGGAAATTATTGCTAATACACCTATTGTATATCCATTGACAATAGGCTTTTTTAATAAAATTAAAAATAATGTAACGAACAAACTAAGTAGAAAAATACCCATTGATAATTTTATATAATAAAAAACATCTACTAACATTTCATCCACTCCTTTTCACGTTAGACGTTTCCAGCTATTATAGTTTTATCTATTTCCCCTTACTCTTCCAAGCACTTCCTCCACTAGTAGATATGATGCAAAATCTTAAGAAATCTTCATAATTATTCTCAATAACTATTAATAATTACCATTTACAATAAGAAAAGTCGACAATATTACATCAACAGAAAATCAATTCATCAGATTAACATAGTTAGGAGCATCTTGTCTTGGGCGTTACAGATATTATGAATAACATTCGGATTTTAATGTTGCCAGTCATCCTTATTATTGGCGCTGAGTTCTTACTCATTGCACTTTATTATTTCCTTTATTATAAAAAACACCAGTCCGATCGAAAAAAAATAAACATAAAGCAACTGATGCTTGGAGCACTCTTTATCGGCTATATTGTATTTGTGTGTGAGCTAACGATTATTGGTCGCGGTTCTTCCCATTTCATGCAAATGAATCTTCAACCATTCAGTGGTTATATAGATGCATGGAAGAAATACTCGTTACGAGATCTTCAAAATTGTATTTTTAATATTTTCATGTTTGTGCCATTAGGCGTTTTCTTACCTTTACTTTTCTCTAAATTTAAATTGTTTAAGTGGCTTCTTCCTGTAGTAGTGATTGCAACTTTATCCATTGAAACGTATCAAACACTCACAGGAGCGGGGATTTTTGAGCTTGATGACTTAATCAACAACTCGCTTGGCGGGATTATTGGATACCAGTTATACCGACTTGGGACTTCTATTGTTCAGCACAAAAAAGTAAAAATGAAAAGTTTGGTCGGAAATCTAGCCATCCCTATCATGATGGGTTTGATTTTTGTTGGCATGATGATTGTCTATACTCAACAGGAATTTGGCCATTTAACCATAAACGCCTACACAAAATCGAATATGTCGGGCGTTGATGTAACCACTTCATTAGATTTACATGCAACATCTACCGTTGCCCCAATATATAAAAAAATAATTCAAAATGATGAAGTGGAGACTCTGTTGCAAAAGAAATTCGATTTATCAGAGTTAAGTAGACAGGATATTAGGGGTGATCGTGAGCTTTTATTAAAAGACAAAGCAGAAAACTCGTATACGTTATTCATTAGCGCAGAGGGCAATTGGTCGCTAACAGACAATCTTTATACGCCAGTGCAACCCTCTTCAGCTGTGCAAGAGACACTGGTGAACAAGGCAAAGAGCGTGATGGACGAGCTTTCTCTCCTTCCTCAAGATGTAGCATTTACAGCTTTGGATAATGGCGTATTTCAATGGACGCTTCCTGACCGCGCTGAATCTAACCAAGATTATTGGCTTGGTGATGTAGACCTCTGTCTAAAACCAGATGGAAGTGTGTACGCATTATCCTATAGTCTTCATCAGCATCAATTGATACGGGAAGTAAATATTTTGTCACCTGCAGAGGTGTATGAGCGAATTAAGAATGGCGATTTTCCACAAATAAAATTCAATGCACTCGTAACAGATGAAGAACTTTTGATAAAAACAGGCGATCAGCTTACTATCGATTTAATAGAGCTTTCGTATATGTATGATACGAAAGGATTCTATCAACCCATATACAGAGTTTCTGGTACATTCAATAAAAAAAGCTGGTTCACCTTGATTCAGGCAAAAAAATAGCCTTTTTTGCGATATTGTTAAATAAGGAAAGCCTTGGCTGGGTACTGGGTTTTCCTTATTTCCCTGTTCCTCTAAATTCCTTACCAGGATATATACCTCCCCCATCAAAATAATTGTTCAGTAATAAAGTCTAATTGAAGCATTCATTCTTTTCCATTTAAGATAAAAGGCTGTAGTAGATGCTTGATACCCTCAACAAATAGCATTTTAGCAGAAAATGCTAGCGTTTTTAGACTTTATCTAATCTGTAGCCTAGGTGTTCGTTCAAATGGTGATAAGAGAGTTGAATATAATACCTATATTGAGAGCATATAGGAGGGTTAGAGAATGTTCAATAAACATACATGTAATGACTGTTGTCAAAATGAAACGAATTACTTCCCAAAAATTGTTGCTCTTCCTGGTCCTATTATACCTGTTCCCTCGCCTGATCGTGGTGTTTTAGGATATGGGTCCCTGAGAGGAGATACTTTAGGCTTTTTAACGTCTGAACAGACGCCCGTTACTTTCCATGTAATTGGCCCGCTATCAAATGTTACAGTTAGCCCTACTGGAAACGAGTTAGTCGTTCAAAATAATGGTGTCTATCAAATTACCATTTCGATAAATGCGCAAGCAACAACAGATGCTGATCCTGATCAACCATTTTTCACAGTTAGCATTACCATCAATGGGCAACCTATTTTTCTAGACGGCATCGCAGTCTTTAATGTTGTCAATAGAAGTAGTTCGTCCTATGTTGTTCAAGCTACATTAGCCGCAGGAGACTTGGTTGGTGCAAGTGCAGCATCGGATTCCTTAATAGCTAGTTACTTAAACCGCTCCTTAACAGTTGTGCAATTGAGTGGTTAGATTAACAGATAACTTAAAGGGTATATAAGGTAATAGCAGCTCACATCTTTAAATTTTAGAGATGTGAGCTTTTTTGGATGATGTCAGTGTTGTGATTAATTCTGAGAAGTTCTTGTAGTAATTAAATGTGTTATCGTTTAAAAAAGTTACACGAGGTGACAGCAATGATTAGAAGAAGATAGCTAACCTCCTAGGTTATCAGTAGATTTAGGAGGCGAACTTAATTAATAGGAGTGTTCAATATATGAAACAAAATAAATATGATGAAATCAATTTCTTTTCCGAATATGAAAAAATGCCACGTTCCGTTCAAGGACTAGACGCAGCAGGTGAATGGCACGTGTTAAAAGCACTTCTTCCAGATTTACGAGAGAAGACTGTACTCGATCTAGGCTGTGGCTTCGGTTGGCATTGCCGCTATGCCCGCGAGCAACAGGCAAAATCAGTAATCGGTGTGGATCTATCGGAAAAAATGCTTCAAAAAGCGCAGGAAAAAACGAATGATCCTTTTATTACCTATTTAAAGATGCCGATTGAAGATATCCATTTTTCTGCTTCTCAATTTGATGTCATAATTAGTTCATTAGCTATTCATTATGTACAACCCTTTGAAGCATTGTGTAAATAGCTTTATGCTTATCTAAAACCCCATGGATCGTTTATTTTCTCAGTAGAGCATCCTCTATTCACATCACGCAATGAACAAGCTTGGTACTACGATAAGGACGGCAATCGCTTGCATTGGGCAGTCGATCATTATCAAACAGAAGGCATTCGCGAAACGAGCTTCCTTACCAAGAATGTCATCAAATACCATCGTACACTCTCCACTTATATCAATGTCTTAATTCAAGCTGGATTTAGGGTAAGTGCTGTGAAGGAGCCCATGCTATCAGAGGAAATGCTAAAAAATATTCCCGAAATGCGGGATGAACTGCGAAGACCTATGTTTTTAATCATTTCAGCAGAGAAGAAATAATCGATGTGTGTTAATGCGACTAGCTTTAACACATAACTTCTTTATTATTTTTTCTTTTAAGTGCTCATACTCATTCAATAAACATTAGCAAAATAAAAACACGCAACGGGGCAAAAACATCCTCTCTATACATCACTCTCCTCTTTTCATCCATATAAATAGATATGGATGCCCAATACATATTTTTGTAAATAATTAAGCAACACAAAGCTATTGATATTTGACTTCTCATCGCGAGTATTTCACATCTCGCCACTTCGTACGACTCATTCAACACCCTTACTTATAAGTCCGCATTTTTTTGTCCAAACTATTTTAAAGGTAACCAAATATAAAAGTAGGGACACGATGACTAGAAAAAATAACGTATTTCTCCTATTCATTTTAACGACTGTATTGTTTACGTCAGGTTGTTGGGATGTGACGGAACCTCAAAGAATGTATTATGTCAATGCTGTTGGGGTGGATTTTGAGGATAATCAATATAAAGTCTATCTCCAAATTATTAATTTTGCCGATGTAGCGAAATCAGAACAGCCTAGTGGAGATGTTGCACCCGCAGAGGTGGGTTATGCTGAAGGAAAAACCGTTGAAGAAGCGATTTATAAACTGTATCGTTCCTCAGACCAGGAAATTTTTTGGGGGCATATGAGGTATTTGCTTTTCTCAGAACGAGCCATGGAAAATGAACGAAGCATCCCTGTTATTGATACGTTTATTCGTTTTCGAGAGACTCGCTATCATATTTGGGTCTACAGTACAAAGGACCCAATTAAAGATGTTCTACTTGTCACACCGATTTTAAGGAATTCATTGACCTCTTCAAAATTAAGTAATCCCATCAATACAACTAAGCAAGAATCCTTCATAGAGCCTCAAAGCCTAAGAAATTTAATTATAGGCTTAAATGAGCCAAGCCATGAGGTAAGTATTCCCTACGTGACCATTATGAAAGATTGGGAAACAGCAGAGGAACAAGTTGAAGAAACGACTTTTGCAGGTGTTGGAATTTTGACAAAGGATGGCTTTAAAGGTTTTATAAAAAACGCAGCTGCTAGAGGCAATCAATGGATGCATAACAATACCAATCGTGGCGAAGTCACCTTTAAATTAGAAGGTCGCGAAAGAGATTATCTAACCGTGGATTTAGATAAATTAAATGTCGAAGTGAAACCCGTCGTTAAAAATAAGGAGCATGTGACATTTGATATTTCTATTCATTTACAGGCTACGCTGAATGGATTTAAAGGAAAAATAAATGCCGATGAAATACGAGGCAACATCATCAAACAAGTAAAAAAAGAAATAATGGAAACCTATGAAGAAGGCTTAAAATTAGACGTTGATATCTATCGTTTTTCAGAATATCTTTATCGCTCAAACGTCAAGGCATGGAAAAAGCTAGAGAAAGAAGGAAAAATCCCTTTAACAAAGGATTCCATCGGGGAAATAACGATCCAAGTAACAAAAATAAACCCTGGTCGCAAAACATATGAAGAAACCATTGAAGAATAGCCCAGTTCTTTTCCATCATTAAAACAGCTATGTAGAAGTATGGCTACCAGCATTTGAGACAAACGATACCATTACAGTACGATTTCTGGGAGGTTAAAGTAGTTGTCTATACATTGCTATAAATTCAATTTTATAAAAAAAACGCAGCTATAGTAATTTATAAAACAAAAAACCAGGTGCTCTCTTGTGGGGAGCACCTGATTTTATTGTGAAAGTGAATCTTACTAACTTACTTAGTTTTGATTCGTTATAATACTACGATAAGTTGAGGCGCTGAACAAGTTAAAATATTTTCCAATAGGGTTTTAGGCAAATTTAATGTTTTTTCGAGAAAATAATTTGATATTTCAACTTTTGTAATCTTCATTGTTATCATTAAAGTAGGAAATAATAAAATCCTTTAATTGTCTAATGGTGGCTGATGACATAAAATCTTTTATCCATGACAATCCCACTGTATAGGTAGGAGGCATATTAGCTATTTTCACATAATTTAAATTGTATTTTCTATAAACTGATATTGGTAGCAATACTACACCCTGTTCCATCTGGATAATTTCTGCCAAAAGAAGTGAATCTACTTTATAGTTCTAGCCTGCCCTTTCACAAAGTAACGTTGTAAAATGGCAAAGAAATAAAGGGTTCATGGGCAAACTGATCTTAGGAAATCTCCGTTTAACCTGCCAGTTGGTGTTAAAAAGGCAATGGATCGCGTCGTACAATTAGTAAAATAGCAGAAGAATCTCAGTCCGTTACTAATTTTGAGGAAAACATTTTATATTTTGCAGAGCAACTTAAGGTACATTAAACAAAAAGACCAGTCACTCTTATAAAGAGAACTGGTCATTTTGCGTTTAGGTGAAGACTATGAAAAATCTTCTTTTATAGATTAGCATATTACACTGAACAATTTCTGAACAACTATACAAAAAAGACTAGATCCTCACAATATGATGTAAGCCCTAGTCTTTTAAGTGAAAGTGAATCTTACTAAATTTTGTCTAGCTTTAGATTCAAATAACAATACGAATGAACAGGCTAAAGGTTTCATGAATTTTAAATTTTTTTCGTTAAAAATAGGACTACCACCACAAAAAGACCAGGAAATCACGAAAAATGTGAATCCTGGCCCTTTTGTGAAAAGTGAATGTTACTAGTTTGCTTTAGTTTTTTGTATTCTACTGATGAGTTAGACGGCTGATGTTTTAAAAAGTTACACATTCTTAAAATTTTTTTTACTCCACCAATTCAATAGCAATATCAAACATCCCCTCAGCGCCATCTACTGTAATAATCGAAATAGCATATTCTCCCTCTGGCATAGTATAGCTTTCTTTTTCCAGTATTGATGTTTGTTCTTCTCCAGCAGCTAATGTCCCTTGAGCCCATATTTTGCCGTCGGAATGAGTAATTTTCCAGCTAAATTGTTGTGTGGCTCTATTTTTCACATCATATCGAATACCAAGTTCTTCAGTAGAATGGTTACTATTAAAAGAGGTGTGAAATTCACCATGCCCAGTCGTTCCATCTACATAAGTCACAGGGAGTCTATGCTACATCACTACTTCATTCATCTGGTGTTGGACATCAACCAATTTCTTAGAATCTTCCGCTGCTTTTTCTAACATACTAAAAAAATCATGATCTTTTACAATTTCAAAGCTTTCTTTGGTGGTAAGGAGAACCAGTGTTTTATTTTTAGAATCAATGAACATCGGATAACCTGTATTAAGTGAGATTGTCATTCGATAATCGTACTCAACGGTTTTTATTGCTGTTTTTTTGAATGTTGCTTGTTGAAAAGACTTTAGCAATTCTTTCTGTGTTTCTTTTGATATTTTTATTTCTGAAAATAGATCTTCTTTATCTGTATCGATCCAATGTAGGCTTATAGTGGGATTTTCCACATCAAAATTAGCATTTTCTAATATATCGGTAGCAGAATAGCTTTGATTTTTCCATGTAACGAACATACCACCAAGAATAATAGCTAAGAGTAAAGGTAAAATCACTTTAAATTTTTTCATATAACTCCCCTCTTTCAATACCTAAAACTTGACAAAAAAATATTTTTATGCTAAAATTTACATTTAAATTAATCTTTTATATAATAGGATTCTCCTGGCCAGGGGAATCCTATTTTTTGTTAAGGAGTGTTGGTATGAATCAACAGGAATCTAGTATCACTTCATTAGTAGCTGCTTTTAGTAGAGCCTATCATAGTCAATTTGATTCTCCGAAAATTTTTGATGATTATGTAGCCAAAGAATTGATCTCACAAGAAGAATATCAAACAATTCAAGACAACATGATACAAGGTATTGCATTTTTTAATAAAGAGATTGCTACAAAGTTTAAAGGCAATACGAAAGAATTAATAAAATGGATTATACAAGTTCAACTCTCTCCAACGCCCTTGGCACGTGCTGCTTACTGTGAAAGGGTCCTGCAAAACGAAATACAGCTTGGTGTCGAGCAATATGTCATTTTAGGTGCTGGCCTTGATACTTTTCCGTATCGTCAGCAGCAGGTACAAGCCATGCTAGAAATTTTTGAGGTGGATTATCCAGCAACACAGGCTTCCAAAAAGAAAAGATTACAGGAAGCTTCCCTTCCCCTCCTGAATCATCTACATTTTGTACCAATGGATTTTACAAAACAATTTCAATCTCAACCATTATTAGAGCAAGGCTTCCAAAATAAAAAAACTTTTTTTAGTCTGTTAGGTGTTTCTTATTATTTAACTAAAGAGGAATTAGCAAGCTTACTTAATCATTTATTTGCCCTAGTTCCATCAGGGAGTTCCATTGTTTTGGATTATGCTGATCAATCTCTCTTTAAAGAAAAAGGACTCTCGAATAGAGTGGAAAACATGGTGAAAATGGCCGCAGTTGGTGGTGAACCAATGAAATCTTGCTATGCTTATGCGGACATGGAGAGGATGTTAGATCAATTAGGCTTGCTTATATACGAACATCTATCTCCTACAGCGATTCAAGAGCTGTATTTCCAAAATCGAACAGATTACTTATGTGCTTTTGAAACTATCCATTACATGCATATTGTTAAAAAATAGGTCGAAACCATTTATTTTTATATAATTCTTAATTTTCTTTTTATTACCCAGGCAATTAACTATTTCAATATAGAGGATTAGTATACTATAGTAGTGTAAAGCTAATTAGCCTTACACCTCCTAGATTTGTTACTAGGGTCACTGTTAACGCAGTGACCCGCTTATGATTGACAAACGACTAAAAAAAAAATTTAGTTACCCTTCTCCACTTGAACAGGATGATCCACTCAAAATAAATCAGTCTCTTCAATATTTTGAGAAAGGAAATTCACCTATTTTCCAACTTCAAAGTGATTGTCTGGAAAATAAAATGGCTAATGCTCCCTCTTCTATGTATAGAAGCTTAAAATCCAATATTTCTTCATACCATTTAGCCAATCATTTTGATGGCCTCTACACCTTCAAATAAAAATTGTTTCATTTCCCTTTTTCCATTTCATATACATACTGTTTTGTTTCTACATTTTTACCCTCCTTCAAAAAGATTCTCTGAGATATCCATTATTGATTATTTTGCCTGTCTTTTGCTTATCCTTAATAGTATCGGAATTGTCCTAGCCCTTTTCCTAGAGGAGGTGCCCATCATCAAATACACGGTATCATTTATCCTATTGCTTGTAGTGATTTTTTTGCTAGGTGGATGCTGGAATAAACGGGAGTTAAACGAACTAGCTATTGTTACGGCTGTTGGCATTGATAAATCGGACGAGCTAGTTGAAATCTCTGTTCAGATTGTGAACCCAAGTCAAGTTACCTCGAACAAAGCATCAAGTATTCAAGTTCCTGTTTTTACCTATCATGCAAAGGGAAAAACCTTATTTGATGCCATTCGAAAATTAACAACACTGACGCCAAGAAAGCCTTATTATGCGCATGCGCAAATCATTATTGTCGGCGAAGAAATGGCTAAAGAAGGTATGAATAGCATTTTGGATTTATTTCAAAGAGACCCTGAAGGTAGAAGTGAATTTAACATTATCGTGTCCCATGAAGCAACTGCACTAGAAATATTAAGTATTTTAACACCGTTAGAGGATATTCCTGCTAGCAAAATGTTTAAATCCTTAAAAGTATCAGAAGCTGTATGGGGAACGACAGAGTCTGTTATTCTAGATGACTTAGTCCAATCTTTAGGTAGTATTGATAATAGTGCCGTATTACCCTCTATTCAAATATACGGTGATGCAGATGCTGGTGCTTATAGCTCTAATATAGAAAAAATTGAGAGCCCTGCACAATTAAAATATGGTGGGCTGGCCATTTTTAAAAATTATAAGCTCATTGGCTATTTATCAGAACAAGAAAGCAGAGATTATAATTTTTTAAACAATAATATAAAAAGTACATTTGAAATAATTGCCTGTCCTGAGCAAGGGAAAATCTCAACCGAAATTATTAATTCTTCTACTAAAGTGACGGGCCATTTTACAAATGGGATACCTTCGATTTCCATTAAACTTGATATTGAGCAGAACGTTGCAGAGCTAAGTTGTCCTCTGGATTTAACAAAATCAAAAACCATCGATGCTTTAAATAAAGAAACGAGCAGACAAATCAAGGAGCGTTTAGAACATACACTTCAAACCATTCAACAAACCTATCAAGCTGATCTATTAAAATTTAGTGATGTACTACACCGAGAGGACTATCAAGCATGGAATCGAATCAAAAAGAGCTGGCTAACCCTCTATCCAGACCTAGCAGTTCAAATTGAAGTCAAGGTTCATACAAAAGGAGTCGGAGCTGCTACAAAATTAAAACTAGATTAATTCACAAAAAATGACCAGACTCTTTTAAGGAGTACTGGTCATTACAATTAACGCACCGCTTCAAATGTTATAAGTGACGTTTCTTCATTTGGTTGTTGAAGGAACGTGTAGTTCGCTGAACAAGTTATATCAGAGAATCCAACACTTTGTAATAGAAGCTTAAATTCCTCTATCCCATACCAGCGCAATAAAAACTTTTGCAGTTCTGTATCCATTAATGTACCTTGTTGCCACTTCTCGTATTTTAAAACCATGAGTGTATATTGCTCCACCCAGTTCATGGCAATCGATTTTCTTTCAAGAGCAATTCCTTCATCTTGTGAAATTTGATGGTAAGATGTCGTAATTTCCCCTGTTTTCCAGTCAGTAGGAAGTAATAAATCTACTAGGAGTCGCCCACCAGGAACAAGGTGCTGATACATAGAGGTTAAGGATGACAGCGCTTCTTGATGATTTTCAATTAAACAAAACGTGCCTGTTGGCATAACAATGGCTTCATATTGTTGATCTAATGTAAATTGACATACATTCCCTTCATAAAGGACTGGTGTCAATCCTCGCTCTTGACAACGTTTTCGACAGGACGCCAGCATTTCTGGAGAGTAATCAATCCCCTCTATATCAAAGCCCTTCTCCATTAAAGGAATATAGAAGCGTCCAGAACCGACCCCTGCCTCTAAAATCTTACCCGTGATACCTTGCAATCGCTCTAGATAATATTCAATATCCCCACCAAGAGAGTGTCCAACTGGTTTTGTAAAATCATAAAGTGCTGTGCTTAACGATCCGTAATTTTTGTACATATTTTCTCCTCCGATTGTTTGCGGAAGAAATCAATCTATTAATCCTCCCGCACCTTTATGTTATTGAATGGGAAAATTGAGCTGACTATCATCATCTATCACTCGCTTTCTTGTAAATTTAGTTAAATTATACATTTATTAATCATTTAATTCAATGTTTCTATTGATTTCCTATTCATTACAATTTAATGTACAAATTAGCACAAATTATCAAAAAACCCTTCCTATTAGACAGTACCATTGAGTTAAGAAAGGATGATGGTATGGATTATTTTGAAAGAATTCAAAGCGCCATAGAATTTATTGAGAGAAACCTACAGGAAAAGTTAATGATTACAGATATATCTTCCCAATCTTACTTTTCAGCATTTCATTTTCAACGACTTTTTCAAGCCATTACAGGTTTTTCAGTGCAGCAGTATATTCGCAACAGGAGGCTTTCTGAAGCGGCTTCCTTATTAGTAACAACTACCCAGAATATACTTGAGATTGCAATCAACTTTCAATATGGTTCTCAAGAGGCATTTACACGGGCATTTGTTCAGTATTTTGGTGTCACACCTGCTAAATACCGAAAAGGAGCCCACTCCATACCACTTCAAACCAAAATAAACTTTTTGGATTATAAATTGGAAGGAGAACTCCCTATGCAGCGACCAGAAATACTTCAATTACCTAAAAAACGTATCACTGGCTATGAATACAGAACGTCCTTACAAGACGAACAGTATTATGCTGAAATTCCAGGCTTTTATATGGATTTTGGTCAACAGCAATATTATGAGCGAATCTCACATAAAGTAGCCCCTAACATGGCGTATGGCATTTCTACAAACTTTCAGGAGAATGGTCAATTTTCCTTTATTGTAGGAGAGGAAGTCGAAACATTTGAGGAGCAATTAGAGAAAGGCTTCACCCAATTAGAAATTCCTGCTGGTAAATATGCGGAGTTTACATTGAATAGCACTGCGGAAGGAATTCAAAATACAAGACGTTACATTTATGGCGTATGGTTACCAAATTCTAATTATGAGCGCGATTCTGGTCCCGATTTTGAAATAACGGATGTTATGCAATCTATCTATCCACATGAGATGAAAATGAAAATCTACATTCCTGTTAAAGAATAAAAAAGGAGCTACGCCGATGATTATTGAGAAAGTATTTAAGCAATTCCCTACCTTACATTCAACTAATTTACAATTTAAAAAAATAGAAGAATCACATATACAAGAGCTATTTGCCATTTATGATAATGACAAAGTATTTGAGTACTGTGGCATCATCCCAAAACACAACCTTCAAACTGTTCAAAAAATGATTGGCCATTTTGAACGTGATTATACGAAAAAAAGCAGAATAAAATGGGGTATTTTCGAAAAATCACAGAGTGAAAAACTTGTAGGGATTATCGAAGCGATGGACTTTAATCAAAAAATAGATATGGTTACAATTGGTTACTACTTAGCTGAAGCTTCCTGGGGAAAGGGCATCGCTACAGAGGCAGTCGAAATCATCGTAAAATTTTTATTGGAGGAGGTAAATGTTAATCGAATACAGGCAGAAGTCATGCCTTTAAATGAACCATCGAAAAAAGTGCTGCTAAAAAATGGCTTCATAAAAGAAGGTCTTTTGAGACAAGCTTCATTATGGTCTGGCAAAGGTGTTGTTGATTTAGAGATCTATGGTTTATTGAAGGGCGAGTACGACTTGAACGGCTAAACTCTATTTATGAGTTTAGTCTTTTCTTTTATTCTACAGATAAATAGACATTTTACCATCTCCTAAATGGCTCTTTGACATAGATTAGAAATAGGTGACCCGTGCTAGCATGATATTGAAACCATAAAGGAGCGTTTAAGGAATGAATGAAAACAGATATTTAACACGAATGAATTGGGAATTTAACAATTATCATAAGTTTTCCAAATGTTATTGTGAATCAAGAAATTTTTGCTTTGATCACGCTTCTGGCGTCGATCATCCTATTGTTGAGGAAGATTCTTATAAAATCAAATATTATAATAGCCCCCAATTTGAAAAAACATATCAGAAAAAAAAGCAAGACAAAGAACATTGTCAAAGCTGTGTTTGTAGTCACTTAGAATGTTTTGAACCAGGGACTTTAGTAGATGTATACCTCTCAAACGGCAGCCAATTTTTAGGTATTTATTTTATCTATCTTGATCCGCAAAACTGCTGTGGGTACTTCATTCAATTCGATGAAACGGCACGCCCAGTCATTATAGACTGTCAAAAAATAGATGCATTACGTAAAACCTGCGCAGGAAGTTAATACTTTAACTCTTCCCTTTTTTGTGTAATTGAAATAGGCTGGTTATTGCTATATAAGCATAACCAGCCATTCGACTACTCTTCGTTTATCCATTTGATTAATTGTTCATCAAAAAATACAGGTTCTTCAAACATAGGATTATGACCACTTTTTTCAAAAATAACTTTCTTTACATGAGGAGTATAATCCACTGCATCCCATAACGAAACAGGCGCAACTAAATAATCATACCTACCTAGTCCTATAAAAATCGGTTTGCTTACTTGTTGTATTTCTTGTAAAAGGTTCTGCTCCGCAAAAGCTACTCCCCATAGATAATCAATAATTTCCATATTCGGATGAACGTTATCCCACGTAGAGGTAGCATTAAACATATAATCATAAAAACTATGTGCCCCCATACGAATACACATGTGAACAAAGCGTCGTTCAGGCTCCCTCTTAAGATCCTGCTCCAACAAAGCTATATCGTGCGTAAATTGATGTTTACGCTCCGCACTTGCATGTGCCTCAAAATAAGACAAGCTTTGCTGCTGTCTTTCTTGACTATTCGTTGTTGCTGTATTTAAAAGAACGATTTTTTGAACATGCTGGGGATAAGCTTTGGTATACGCCATCGCCATAAATGCATGCCCTGAATGTCCTAAAACAATTAAATCATCAAGCTGTAGAGTTTGTCTTGCATACTCCATGTCTTTCACTATTTTGTCCAATGTATAATCAGCTTGTTTCAATGCATGCGTAGGCTTACCAAAACCTCGATGATCTAAAAAAATAACCTGAAAATGTTGGTAGAAGTTTTCTGAAAACAGACGTGGATAATATATACTACTCCCCACCACTAAAATTGGTTGGCCTTGACCTTTTATACAATAGTTTAATTCAAATCCATCACACATAAGTTTTTGATATATCATCATCTTGATCCTCTTTTCTTTTTTTGTATCATCACTCCCTTTCTTCTTTGTTTTCCCGTGTTTTTTCCATTGAACGCTCTAGCATTCTATCACCTCATTAGATGTTACTATTACATTAACAATATCATTTCCACAGATTCCTAGCAATGAAGGATCGTGTATACTTAATAAAAGGAGCGTGTCTATGAAGGAAAATCTAATAAAGCGTTTGCGGTCATTTTTATTTAATGAGAAGCACCCAACCTTAGTAGGTAAACCTGCAAGCCAAAGAGAAATAAAAGATGCACAGCAGCAACTTTATGTACAATTTCACAACGATTATGTCGAATTTATTGAAACGTTTGGTGGAGCATACGCAGGTTTAGCAATCCATGCTTTTTCGAATGGCTCTAGTCTAGGAAACGAAACCGTTGTTGATTTAACACTGGATTTTCGTCAACAATATAAAGATATCCTATCTCCGAATATCATAGACACTAGCTATGTCATTTCAATGGACGGTGAAGGAAATCCCATTTTCATCGATTCATCAGGTAAGGTCTTCATTTGCGATCATGATTGCGGGGAAATCAAGCGATTAGCTGATTCATTTGAATTGTTGATAGAAGATTGTTTTTATGAATGGTAAGTTATTTAAACAAAGAAGAGGTTAAATAAAATGGACAAACAATTAGAACGTATACTTGCATTAAGAAAAAACGGACAGCTTGAGGAAGCTAATCAATGCATGGTGGCACTGGTCAAGGAACATCCTGAAAATGCATACTATCAATTTCAATGTGCTTGGACATTTGATTCTTTAGGGCAGGAAAAAGAAGCAGCTCCGCACTATGAAAAAGCGATAAAATTGGGACTAGAACCAGAAGTATTAGTGGATGCCTACCTTGGTTTAGGAAGCACATATCGAACTTTAGGGCAATACGAGCAAGCAAAGCGAATCTTTGAACAAGCCATTCAAGAATTCCCTGAGGCCGAGCATGTCAAGGTCTTCTATGCCATGACACTTTATAATCTTGGCGAACATGCAAAATCAATGGAAACATTATTGCACACCTTAATACTTACAACCAACCATCAGGGCATTCAAGATTATAAAAAAGCCATTCACTACTACAGTGATAAACTAGATCAAACATGGTCATAAAAAAACAGGCTCCTATTTTGGGCCTGTTTTTAGCATTATGATGCGATAGTTCGCTTTTTGAATGTAGAAAATAACGCCATAATCAAGAATGTTAGTATGCCGCTAAAGAAAAATAGATAACTCAATGGAATTAAAAAGAAGTTTTTCTCCACTATCGTACCATCTGCTAGTATCTCATCTCCTATAAGTCCTTTTATAAATAAACATACGATCCCCATGATCATCGGAATTGTGGCAAGTAAATATTTTTCATTATTTCTTCCTCCAGATAGTTAAATCCTTGTTGTTATTGATGTCGCTCACAATTGTTATGATAGCGTTAGTTATATTATAAGTCAATTATTTTTTATCGAAAAACAATAAATAATTATTGAATAGCACCTATAATAAAAGGGAACTTATGTTCCCCCTCTTTTAATTTCTTGTACGTGTTTTGTTATGATTTTTGAGTAGATTTTGTGCGAGTGAAAATAAATATATATATAATTTAGTGTCGGATAATCTGCTTTAATGAGCTATAAAAAACAGCTACTTAGCAAAAAGTAACCGTTTTTTCTTGATTTATATCGATTTAGAAGCCTGTTGTATGAGTGCAGCGACCATTTTATCCATCTGAGCAAAGCGATCATCCTGAGTTTGCCCTTTGACATAACGATAATAGATTTGCTGACAAATAACGGCTAATTTGAAATAAGCAAATGTACAGTAATAATGAATGGCTGACACATCTCGCCCACTCTTCTCTGCATAACGATCAATAAATTGTTGTCGGGTATAAAAGCCTGGTAATACAGTTACTGGTGGTTCTCCAAGTGCATATAATAGCATTTTTGGGTCATCCGCTTGCATCCAATAACTCATTGCTACCCCAACATCAGCTAGTGGGTCCCCTACTGTTGTCATCTCCCAATCAAAAAGACCAATCATTTCGGTAATATCCTTAGAGAACATCGCATTATTCAATTTATAGTCATAATGAATAATGGTTGCTTCATTATTGGAAGGGATATGATTTTTTAACCACTCTGTTAATACGGCTACTTCCGCATGCTCTGCTGTTTTCGCTTTTTCATAACGCTCGATCCAGCCATACACTTGTCGTTCCATAAATCCGTCAGGCTTCACCATATCCTTTAATGGTGTGTCTTGATAAGGAATGGCATGTAATGCAACTAAAGAGTCAACCATCATTTCGGATAACTGACGTGCTAGTTCCTCTGTTGGTTCTGTCCCTTTTGGAAAATGCGTATCAAGGACGATGCCTTTTTTGCGCTCCATTAAAAAGAAATCACTACCGATGATGTCTCGATCCTCTACATAGACATACGGCTTGGGAACCGCTGTTAAAAATGGATGCAATGCTGATAAAATTGTAAACTCCCGCTTCATATCATGCGCTTTCTTGGCAACTGGTCCAAGCGGAGGACGACGTAGAACAGCTTCGAAATCTGCTATTTTTAAACAATACGTCAAATTGGAATGTCCTGCACTAAATTGTGATATTTCAAGTTTCCCCTGTGGAAGCTCAGGGAAATAGCTTTCTAAAAAGGCATGTAATTTATCCACATCTAACCGTTCACTTGACCTTACTTGCATCGTATCCATTTTACTTCCCTCCTTAAATAATGGAGCTCATGCCCCCATCTACTACAATGACATCCCCTGTTACATAATCCGAAGCTGGTGCTGCTAAAAATAACGCTACGCCCTTCAGATCATTTTCTGAACCTAAACGTTTTAACGGTGTAACGCCCATTAAATAGTCTTGTCCACGTTCGATTAAAACATTGGACATTTTCGTTGGGAAAAATCCTGGTGCAATGGCGTTGACATTGACTCCATGTGGTCCCCATTTAACAGCTAAATCCTTCGTTAAAGTGATGACAGCCCCTTTACTCGCGTTATAGGCAATCGTGTCCATAAAAGCTGGTAGCGTACCACCTAGTCCAGCGATGGAAGCAATATTAATAATTTTGCCGCTTTTTTGCTCTAGCATAATTTTGCCCACTGCTTGGCTAAATAAAAAGGTTCCATTGACATTGACATCAAATACTTTTTGCCAGGCTTCATAGGGCATATCAATGGCAGGTGTTCCCCATGATGCGCCACTGTTATTGACTAAAATATCAATTTTACCGAATGTTGTGATTGTTTTGGCCACCACATGAGCAATATCCTCTGGCTTTGTGACATCACATGCTAGGGCTAATGTTTGAACACCTAGCTTTTCGAGCCCTGTGGCAACTTCCTCACACGCCTCCACCTTTCGTGAGCATAGGACCACATTGGCTCCAGCCTCTGCGAATCCTTGAGCAATTTGCGCACCGAGTCCACGTCCTCCTCCTGTCACAATGGCTGTTTTACCTTTTAAGCTAAATAACTCTAGGACCGTCATTTCACCAGCTCCTCTTGTTTGTTGGCATGCTTTTTCAATTCTAGCTTAGCAATGGTATTACGATGCACCTCATCTGGTCCATCTGCTAAACGCAATGTGCGTGAATTTGCCCATTGTGCAGCAAGCGTTGTATCTGGACCTACCCCAGCTGCACCAAATGCTTGGATAGCTCGATCAATGACTCTTAGTGCCATATTTGGCGCAACTACCTTAATCATGGCAATTTCAGCTTTTGCCTCTTTGTTGCCTACCGTGTCCATCATATAAGCAGCCTTCAAAGTTAAAAGCCTTGCTTGCTCAATATCCATGCGAGATTCGGCAATACGCTCCCGCATTACCCCTTGATCTGCTAGTGGTCGATGAAATGCCTGTCTCTCCTGTACACGTACACACATTTCCTCCAATGCACGTTCTGCTGCACCAATAAGACGCATACAATGATGAATTCTTCCGGGTCCTAGCCTACCTTGCGCAATGGCAAAGCCTTTTCCTTCCCCCCATAAAATATTATCCACTGGTACACGTACATTGGTAAAAGTAACCTCACCATGGCCCTCTGGTGCATGATCGTAGCCAAAGGCAGTTAGCATACGCTCCACTTTTACCCCTGGTGTATCCATTGGTACGAGAATCATAGATTGCTGCTCATGGATAGGGGCCATTGTATCTTTATGCTTGCCCATAAAAATAGCCACCCTACAGCGAGGATCCCCAGCACCGGTTGTCCACCATTTATGGCCATTTAAAATGTATTCATCTCCGTCTCGTTCAATACTTGCCTCAATATTCGTAGCATCACTGGATGCAACAGCTGGCTCTGTCATCGCAAAGCAAGATCGTATTTCGCCTCGTAATAACGGTTCAAGCCACTGCTTTTTTTGCTGTGCCGATCCATAACGTACAAGTACTTCCATATTTCCTGTGTCAGGTGCATTACAGTTAAACACTTCGGGTGCCAGAAGTGAGCGTCCCATGATTTCACATAAAGGTGCGTATTCTAAGTTGGTTAAACCTGCTCCATATTCACTATCTGGTAAAAATAAATTCCACAAACCTGCCTGTTGTGCCTTCTGTTTCAGCTCCTCCATAATAGGTGGAATCGCTCCCCAACGATCTTCCATTGCCTCGACCTGTGCAGCATAAACGGTCTCATTTGGATAAATGTATTGCTCCATAAAATTCGTCAGCTTGTCCTGTAACTTCACAACCTTTTCACTATAGGAAAAATTCATTAGAAGATACCCCCTTTGCTTGAACTTCGCAAAATGAATGAATGTTCATTTTCATTCTTACAATAAATGTTACCGCTATTTTTCTAGTAAAGCAATGTTCTATTTTTGAATTTTCTAACAAAAGGGAAAATTCATTACTATGGACTTACGTCGTTTTGTTTTCAAAAAACTGTAAAATATCCTTCAATAATTGTCGGATGGCTAATGGTAAATGACGGTTTTTCAAGTACACTAGATAGACATTTCGACTTAAATTCACACCCTCAATTTCTTTTTTTACAATCGTTTTGGCAGTCGGCCCTTGCAAGTAATTTTCAGGTAATATGGTCACACCTAAATGTTCTCGTACGAGCGATACAGCCGTTTCAAAACGCTCAATTTCAAATTGAATATTGATGTTTTTACCAGCCTGTTCAAATGACGTTAATATATCTCGTCTTGTTTGAAAGCCCTCGGTACTAATAATAAATGGTTCTTCACAAATATCTGAGATGGTTAGAACCTCCTTTTGGGCTAACGGATGATGTAAAGGTAACACTGCGACCAATCGTTCTTCATATAAGGTTTGAACTTCTAACTCTGGATCATCCATTAGCTGATTGGTGATGATTACATGCGTTTTATAGCTTTTCAAGGATTTTTTCACCCGCTTACTGCCTAAAATATCGACTAAATGAATTTTCATTTGTGGATAGTCTTTTTTATAGTTGGCGATTACTTTCGGGAGCCAATGCTTGATTGATTCCATGCCCCCAATGGTGATATCCTTCGTGCCATGAACAATCACTTCATCCATTTCAATTTTCAATACTTCCATATTTTTCACAATAACTTTTGCCCGTTCAAAAAGTAACTCTCCTGCTTCTGTTAATTGCAGATTTCTAGTATTTCTTTCTAATAAGGGGGAGCCAATCTCTTGTTCTAATTTTTTGATAGCATTACTTAAGGAAGGCTGCGAAATATGCAGTCTTTCTGCGGCTTTCGAGAAATTCATCTGTTCTGAAACAGCGATAAAATAGTGTAATTGTTTAATGTCCACCTATAGATACCTCCAATATTTATAGTTAAAAGCTATAGATTAATATTAATTATATATTAGTAATTATAATTATGTGAATATATAATGAATTACAACAATACTTTTTCTACAATAATATTAACAATGGGGTTGATAAATTATGTACACACTGACAGATCAAAAACAATGGAAAGGCCGAATAGATTCAACGACAAATACAAGCAGTTTTCGTTTACACCAACAAGTTAAAAGATTGGCGATTAATGATGTAAGCGCTTCAGATAAGAAAAGCGCTGCACTCGTTGGTTTTATTTGCGATGAAGGGGTACGTCGAAATCAAGGTCGTGTAGGTGCAGCAAACGGACCAAACGCACTGCGAGAAGGATTAGCAAGTTTACCGTGGACATTTGAGGACGATCAACAAATCATTGATGTTGGCAATATCGTTTGTCTGAACCATGCGTTAGAGGATGCACAGCGTGAGCTTGGTGAAGTAGTAGCAACAGTACTGCAAAAAAAATTAGCATGTGTTGTGCTAGGTGGCGGACATGAAACGCTGTATGGCCATTATGTAGGCGTTCGTTCTGCCCTACCAAAGGATGCTAAAATCGGCATCATCAATATAGATGCTCACTTCGATTTACGACCATACGATGAACAAACTTCGTCAGGTACGATGTTCCGTCAAATTTTAGAGCAGGATCCCCACGCTGACTATTTTGTTGTTGGTATCCAACGCTATGGCAATACAAGAGAACTTTTCGAAAAAGCCGATGAATTAAAGGTGAAGTATGTTTATGAGGATCAAATGACAGTAGCCAACCAACAGCAATTATCGGATGAATTACAGCACTATATGGATCAACATGATTATATTCTTTTAACATTATGTATGGATGTCTTAAATGCAGCTTTCGCTCCAGGTGTAAGTGCTCCTTCACCGTTTGGGCTTGACCCATCGACTGTGCGCACAATCCTCCAACAAGTCACTTCACACCCACACACACATTCATTTGATATATGTGAGGTCAATCCGTTATTAGATGAAAACGGACGTACAGTGAAATTAGGTGCTTATTTTGTGTATGAAGCACTGAACAACTTACTTAGGAGGCAAGGTTCATGATCGAAATTAATCAAATTACAACGGTGTTTCTAGCCGTTGCACTCTTTGCATTGGGTGGCTTTCTTATTAATAAAATAGGCTTTTTAAAGCGTTTCTGTATCCCAGCTCCCGTGGTTGGTGGTTTATTGTTCGCTGCCCTTGCTACCATCTTAAAAACAACGGGTATCCTAGAAATATCCCTTGATACTTCTTTACAAAGCTTATTTATGATTACTTTCTTCACGACAATTGGCTTAGGTGCAAGCTTTAAACTAGTAAAGCTCGGTGGAAAATTACTCATTATTTACTGGCTAGCATGTGGCTTCCTAGCGTTAATGCAAAATGTCATTGGGGTATCGCTTGCCTCACTCATGGGCATTCATCCTTTAATCGGAATGATGGCTGGAGCCGTTTCTATGGAGGGTGGTCATGGAGCTGCCGCTGCATTTGGACAAACTTTAGAAGATTTAGGTATTTCTTCAGCCATGACAATTGGTGCCGCTGCCGCAACATGTGGTCTAGTTGCTGGTGGTTTAATTGGTGGTCCAATTGTCAAATATTTAGTAGGTAAATACAATTTAACACCCGATGAACAAGAATCGGAAGAAATCGAATATGAGAATAAACATGAGCAAATTACATCCGATTCGTTCTTTACACAAGTCTTATTAATTACTTTCTGTATGGCTGTCGGTACGTATGTCGGCACACTATTCTCAGAGGCAACAGGCTTCGTTCTGCCAGGCTATGTGGGAGCTATGTTTGTAGCTGTCTTAGTCCGCAATATGATGGACAAATTCAAACCAGAAGCAATCAATATGAAGAGTATCTCATTAATTGGTGATGTCACATTAGGTGTTTTCCTTTCCATGGCGCTAATGAGTATCAAGTTATGGGAAATTGCTGATTTAGCGCTTCCATTATTTATCATTGTCTTTGCGCAAGTATTCTTTATTGTTGTATTTAGTATTTTTGTATTGTTTAAATTACTTGGCAAAAACTACGATGCAGCTGTTATGGTAGCTGGTTTTGCAGGACATGGTTTAGGGGCCACACCAAATGCCATGGCCAATATGTCAGCCGTAGTGCAACGCTTCGGGCCTTCTAAAAAAGCCTTCCTCGTCGTTCCGATTGTCGGTGCCTTTTTAATCGACGTATTTGGTATTCCAATTATCATTACAACGATCAATTTATTTAAATAAATCAGAAGAGGCTGGGACATAACTCATTTTATTGAGAAAAAGCAAAAAATGAATGTTATTTTTGCGATTTATTAAAGTATATGTGTTCTAATAACGCAAAAAAATGTTAGACCAAACTTGTAAATGGTCTAACATTTTTTCTTTTGTCCCAGCCTCTTTGCTCTGCGCGTGAAACGCTGGGGTACTGGCCCATGTCTAAAGACATTCTGAATGGTCCGTCAACCGCACTCCGTTTTCACACAAACCGCTAAAGCGGCTTACTTATTTTTTCTTTCTCTTGATTTCTTCTCCTGTGAATGGGTCAATGAATTCTTTCATCGTCATTTGATCTTGCAGGATATCTTCTTGTAATTGATTTTTTATATACTCCTGTATCTTTTTCTTATTTCGGCCGACTGTATCCACATAGTATCCTCGACACCAGAATTGACGATTACCGTATTTATACTTTAAATTTGCATGTCGGTCGAAAATCATTAGACTACTCTTCCCTTTTAAATAACCCATGAACGCAGATACACTCAATTTCGGAGGAATACTTACCAACATATGAATATGGTCAGGACAGGCTGTTGCCTCTATGATTTCTACATCTTTTCTTTCACATAATTGGCGCAATATTCTTCCAACATCTGCTTTAATTTGACCATAAATAATCTGCCTTCTATACTTTGGCGCAAAGACGATATGATACTTACAATTCCACGTTGTATGTGCTAAACTTTTATTATCCATTTATGGTGGCTCCTTTCGTACGAAGTCGGTTGACTAGACCTGACTTTATTGTACGTTTGGAGTTTTTTTATTGTCCATAGCTAAAAGCTTTCCGGAACCCCCTGCATAGCAGGGGGTTTTCAAAGCACACAAAAAGAGCTTTGCAGTCGTCCAGTGTAGACGATTGCAAAGCTTTTCTATTATTGTAATATCTCACTTACTGTGACAAATTCATAGCCTTGTTTCTGTAAATAAAGAATGACATTTTCTAAACCATTGGCTGTCGTTTGATGGATATCATGCATTAAAATAATACTACCATCTTTTACAGAGGCTTTGACATACGCTAAAATTTTATCTGGATTGTGATGTTTCCAATCCAGTGTATCAATCGACCACAAAATCGAAGGGATGGTCATGACAGAACGTACTTGGTCATTGGTCGCTCCATACGGTGGACGAAAAACGGTTGGATACTGCCCAATGGCTGCATAAATAGCGTTACTTGTGCCACTGACTTCTTGTTTAACACCTGCTATTGATAAGGTCGTTAATTTTTTATGGCTCAAGGTATGGTTGCCGATTTCGTGCCCTGCTTCATAGACTTGCTTAACGATTGCAGTATTTCTTGATACATTTTTACCTACCATAAAGAATGTAGCCTTGGCATCGTATTTTTTTAACGTTGCCAAAATTTGTGGTGTCACCTTGGCATCAGGCCCATCATCAAATGTTAAAGCTACCCGTTTTTTTGCGCCTTTCGCCACTGGCACACCTTTATTATAAACTTTGTTATCTATTAACTGAATATCGGCTAGCTCAGAAGCTTTGACATACCCTTTTTGGTCGCCTGCTTCTATATAGGCCCAGCCTGCAAGTGTTATGTAATACTGGACAGTCGTTTTATTGGCAAGTGTACCAAGAACTTCTCCGTTTGGACTCGCTGTTAAACGTAATTCAGCACCAGCAACAGCATTGATTTTTTTCTTTGTTGAGGTTGGTTTTTTTAATGCGCTTGTCGCTACATACCCAATCTCTTCCCCATATTGGACGAAAGACCAGCCTCCAGGTGCTGTGCCATACACATAAATCATTCGTCCTTCATAGAGCTGTCCTACATGCTGGGCATGTTGACTTGGGGCTGTAAATAAAGTCGTACCACCCTTTTGAATCACTAAGTAACCCTCAGACTTCAGCTTGACTAAAACATCAGATGTGACATAGCCCTCCTGCTCTGGCGTTTGAATATGTGTCCATCCTTTACTTACTTGTGTTACTGAAACAAAGCTTCCTTTTGATAGTTCCCCGGTCTCCGCACTATTCGTAGAAGCTTCTTCATAGATTACCGCATCTTTGGTGACCTTTTGAATCACCACTGACCCTTCAGCACTTGCTGAAAGTTGCCCAGCCAATATGCATATCATAAACGTCAAAACGATTGCATAGGGTAAAAATTTTTTCATTGTTCTACACCGCCCTTAGATGTCTTCCATGTCTGTTTGCTAAAAAAATGTTAAGATTTAACTTTCATTATAGAGGAAACATTCATACCAGAAAATAGTAATAATCAACTAGATTCCCTATTACAAGGCTACTCAAATCGTATTTTAATAAATACTTATACATTCCTCCTTCCCGTTTTTCTACGAAACTATGCATAGTTTATGATAATTCAATGATGTCGACTTATTTTGTTGATTTTTTGTTAGTTCCTATTTTGAGAATGGATCATCTTCGTGCTGCTACTAATGAGCCGTTGCTACTTAGAATGGAGCGGTACTATTACTTAGGTGAGCGGCTCTCTCCTTTTTGAGCGGCTCTCTCCTCTTTTGGAGCGGGGTTCTCTCTTTTTTGAGCGTTTCCCTTCTCATTTGGAGCGGGTTTCTCTCTTTTTTGAGCGTTTCCCTTCTCATTTGGAGCGGGTTTCTCTCTTTTTTGAGCGTTTCCCTTCTCATTTGGAGCGGGTCCATCTCCTCTATGAGCGGCTCTTCCCTCTTTTGGAGCGGGGTTACCTCCTATGAGCAGCTTTCTCCTCTTTTGGAGCGGGTTTCTCTCCTTTTTGAGCGTTTCCCTTCTCATTTAGAGCGAGTTCACCTCCTTTATGAGCGGCTCCCTTCTCATTTGGAGCGGGGCCACCTCCTCTATGAGCGGCTCTCTCCTCATTTAGAGCGGGGTTACCTCCTTTATGAGCGGCTCTCTCCTCTTTTGGAGCGGGGTTCTCTCCTTTTTGAGCAGCTCTCTCCTCTTTTGGAGCGGGGTTCTCTCCTCTTTGAGCGGCTCTCTCCTTATTTGGAGCGGCTCTCTCACCTTTATGAGCGGCTCTCTCCTCTTTTGGAGCGGGGTTGCCACCTTTATGAGCGGCTCTCCCCTCATTTGGAGCGGGTTCACCTCCTTTTTGAGCGGCTCTCTCCTCTTTTGGAGCGGGGTTGCCACCTTTATGAGCGGCTCCCTCCTCACTTGGAGCGGGTTCACCTCCTTTTTGAGCGGCTCTCTCCTCTTTTGGAACGCTTCTCTCACCTTTATGAGCAGCTCTCTCTTCTTTTGGAGCGAGGTTACCTCCTTTTTGAGCGGCTCTCCCCTCATTTGGAGCAGGTTCACCTCCTCTTTGAGCAGCTTCCTCCTCAGTTGGAGCGGGTCCACCTCCTCTTTGAGCGGCTCTCTCCTCATTTAGAGCGGGGTTACCTCCTTTTTGAGCAGCTCTCTCCTCTTTTGGAGCGGGTTTCTCTCCTCTTTGAGCGGCTCCCTCCTCATTTGGAGCGGGTCCACCCCCTTTATGAGCGGCTCTCTCCTCTTTTGGAGCGGGTTTGCCACCTTTATGAGCGGCTCTCTCCTCTTTTGGAGCGGGTTCACCTCCTTTATGAGCAGCTCTCTCCTCATTCGGAGCGGGTTTCTCTCCTCTTTGAGCGGCTCTCTCCTCTTTTGGAGCGGGTTCACCTCCTTTATGAGCGGCTCTCTCCTCTTTTGGAGCGGGGTTACCTCCTTTATGAGCGGCTCTCCCCTCATTCGGAGCGGGTCTCTCCCCTCTTTGAGCGGCTCCCTCCTCATTTGGAGCGGGTCCACCCCCTTTATGAGCGGCTCTCTTCTCTTTCGGAGCGGGTCCACCTCCTTTATGAGCGGCTCTCTTCTCATTTAGAGCGCTTCCACCACTTTTATGAGCAGCTCTTCTCAGGAATAGATCCTCTTCCTCGTATCAAGCAGCTTCTCCCAAAAAACCTGGATTATCTACTACCGTCCCTAAAATATTCAATGCCCTCCTTTCTATTAAGACGCTGGGAACCATGAAAAAGTTGAGCTTTTTTCATTATTTTTCCTCTCATAAAGCCTCGTAGGCAGTGAGGGCATCCTCGATATGTGGGGGTGGGGTCCACATATAGCTTGGGGCATTGGTTGTAATGAATAAAAAAGATTTCCCTTCTTTTTCGATTATGGACGCCAGACACAGTCCTGCTTCTGGGGTATAGCCTGTTTTTCCACCTAGTATTGGTCCGTCTAGACCCGGCAATTTTGTAAATAATGAGTTTGTAATTATTAATTGGTTGGGTACATGAGTTGTGTAGCTTTTCGAGGTAAAGATTTGATAAAAGATAGGATTTTCTAACGCATAACGTAGAAGTTTACTGATGTCCCGCACGCTGGATACATGTGCCTCATCATGTAGGCCACTGGTGTTAACAAAATGTGTATCATGCATGCCTAATTCCTGCGCCTTATTATTCATCAACGTAACAAATTTATCCTCACTACCTGCCACAGCATCTGCAAGTGTTCCGGTTGCATCGGCACCTGAGGCAAGGAGTGTGCCATACAATAAGTCCTCCATCGTGACAAAATCTCCTGCTTGAAAGCCTGCCATCGAAGCATTTTGTGCCGTATAGTTCGCAATCGTTTGGGGTTCTACAATGGTTTGTGTTTGTAAATTATCTGTCATCTCTATGGCAACGATAGCTGTCATGATTTTTGTTAAGGATGCAGGATAAATAATAGCATCCGCATTTTTTTCGTATAATACTTCGCCCTGTTCATTGAGTAACAAAGCATTTTGACTATGTAATGATGGCAGTTCTAGATGAGCGAGTTCATATGTTTTGTTTATACAATAAAATAAGAAAACCACGATACAAAGACAGCCCAATAACATCCATTTTTTCATAAAAAACGCCTCCTACACATTATAATAGGCGGCATTTCTTAATATTCCTTGAGAAAAATGAGATGAACTCAAATATTTTCACATGTAAAAATCATCTTCGTAATTTGAACTAATTCTTGTAATCTCTTTATTAGTTAGTTTGAACAATACATCTTGAGAAACCTCTAGCTTGAGAGCCTCTTCTTTATTTAGACCAGCATAGACGCCGCGCAAAATACGCCCCGTCAAACCGTGCGAGACAACAATTACTTTTGAAAATGGTTGAATCTCTTCAAGCAAAGCAGTTAGTCTGCTCACAACAGCTTCATAGGTTTCTCCATCTGGTGCACGAAAATACCAATTGAAGGCATCCGTGTTCGTTAATAAAGCAGGCCAATTTTGCTGTATTTCTGCCATGGTTAAGCCAGCCCATTGTCCCACAGCAACCTCTGTTAAACGTTGATCCTGCTTCACCTTGTTAATGTTATAGCCAAGCGTTTCACAAAGTATGACTGTGCTCTGCATGGCTCTTCCCATTGGACTTGATAGGATGGTCCATTCATCTGCATCGCCAATGAGTGATTTCAGCATGCGTGCATTTTGCTGAACTTGCTCCCGGCCACGCTCTGTTAGTGGTGAATCAAGCTGTCCCTGATATCTCCCTTGTGTATTATAATTTGTCTCACCATGACGAAGTAAGTAGATTATTTGCTCCATTTTATTTCCCCCATTCCAAAGTAAAATAGCTGTTAAAACAACACTAGTACATAGACCAAGCTAAGAAACAAACATAACGGACTATACCATTTCGAATCATTTTGAGCAAACTTGGAATGCTTAATGGTTTTAAAAAAGCCAACATATTTAAAATCACCAATTGCTCGTATCAAAAATACCAGCGCACAAACGATACTGCCTATTTTTGAAAAAATAGAGGCTTGAAAAAATGTCATCCACCCTTCTTGAACAAGGATGATACTACTTGCTAGCAACACCAGCATTGCTACACAGAGCGTTCCCCATTTCCTAGGAACAAAAACGGCTTGTTGGCTGCCTTCTTTCATAGGAATAACAGCTTCTGTACCCCATCCACCACCAAAAGCCCAATAAATATGTATTACACTAATCAGCCATAATAGTCCCACTGCGACAATTGATAAAATAAACATGTTCTACCTCCCTATTCACCTTTCCATACGCCATCGTATGTTTTGGCGATAAATATAGTCCCTCAAAGCTTATGTCGGCTCTGAGAGACCTTCTTATTGTAATAGGAGCTTAATCATCTTTTCGAGATCGAAATGAGGATTGGCTTCGAATCGTGTCATCCAGCCAATATAGGTTAAATAAGCCAATCTTGCACGGTCAGTAGATTCATTTATATCTACACCACTTTTTTGATAGAGTGTCGCCACACAGTCAATTCGCTGCTCCTCTATTTGAACGATACGCTTTGCGACATCTGGATCATATTTGGCCCAAGCATAAATGCCTATCTCCATTTTTTTATTTTTGTGAAAACTTATCCGTAAAAGCTGTTCTAAAGTAGCATCTTCTTGCTCCATGCTTTGAATAATGGCCTTTGTCGCATGGGTTTCCCAATAGTCAAGCATGGCATCTAATAGCTGTTGACGATCACGAAAATAATGATAAAAGCTCCCCTTGCTAATGTTTAATGATCGAGCAAGTGCTTCAATACGTACTTTATGTATGCCCGCTTCTGCTAATTGCTCTAGACCCGCTCTAATCCAATCTTCTTTCGATACTTGCATGATTGCCCTCCAAAAAATACGATAGCGTATGTTTTGTCTTATATTACCACCTTATGCATCCCTCATCAACTTTTATCGTTTTTATGGCGAACATTAATATGATTATTCACTGTAACATGGACTGTTACCACTCGTGGTAAAATACATACACACACTATAATAAGCGCAATCAACTTTTTCATTCGTCTACTCCTTGTCTTAAAAAGTATTATCAAATAGCTTTTCTGCAATGCCCTGTAAAATATCTTGCTCCTCAAATGTCATAAGTTCATCTTTCGTGATTGTTGCCTGTTGAATCAATCGGGTTGATTGGATTGTCACTAGTTTTTCAAACAAGTTTCGAATATAACGACCATTCGAGAAATTAGGGATGGTTTCAATTGGCATATGACGTAGCTGTGCTTTCATATGTTGGGCAAATGCATCGCCAAATTGATAGTCGTTCGTTTGACAAAGCATCGCAAAGATATCATAGAGTTCATCAGTGCTAAAATTATCGAATTGTACAAAATGATTAAAACGAGATTTAAAGCCTGGATTAGATTGTAAAAATTCCTCTATCAGCTCTGTATAGCCAGCAACGATAATTACTAAGTCATCACGTAGATCCTCCATTGCCTTTAATAAACTATCAATTGCTTCCTTCCCAAATGCATCCTGTTTATCATTTATTAATGAGTAGGCTTCGTCAATAAAAAGTACCCCACCCTTTGCTTTGTTAACGACTTCCTGAACCTTTAACGCTGTTTGTCCAACATAGCCAGCGACTAGCCCCGCACGATCTGTTTCCACAAAATGCCCACTTGAAAGGACACCAAGATGCTTGTAGATTTGGCCAATAATGCGTGCCACCGTTGTTTTACCTGTGCCTGGATTACCTGAGAAAACAAGATGATAGGTAATAGGAAAGCTTGTTAAACCATGATCCACACGCAAGCTTTGAATTTTAATAAAGTTAATTAAATTATGTAATTCCTTCTTTGCATTTGGAAGACCTACAAGACTATCTAATTGTTTTTGTAGCTTGGCAATCTCTTGCTCGACTTCAGGTGTAATGCGTAATCGTTCGTCGTTGATAAATTCTCCACTATAGATGATTTTGCCCTCTTCATTAAAATAATCGCCTCGTCCATGTTTTTTGCCTTGCACGAGGTCACCAATATAGGAAGCCTGCCCATTGGCATAATATAGCGTTCCTTGCCCTGTCATCACATCCTCTTTAAATTGCCCTTCCGCTTCTAGAATCCCATCCCTAGCATATACTTTGCCTTTACCATGCTTTAGATCTTCAAAAAAATGACCTTCATAGTGGAGTGTTGTTACCCCACGATCAAGCTCCTCAGTTGTTGGTGATTCTGTAGGATAATACAGCTTCCCAGCCCCTTGCATATGATGCCAAATAAAATCACCCTCATATTGTAACAATCCATTTGGATAATATTGCTTGCCTTTTCCTTTTTTCATGCCGTGGACAAAATCACCCTCATACTGTGGTTGATTTAAATGTGGGTACTGTGATCGCAGTGCTTGATAAGGGGCTGTCACATCCTCTTCATAATATAGAATTCCATAACCATCCATTAAATCATTGCGAAAATGACCTTCATAATGAATGTGACCATCCTTGTATAAAATGCCATGACCTTGTTTTTTATTTTGAATGAATTCGCCCTGATAAATGAGTTGTCCTTTTAAATACATGATGCCATTGCCTTGCTTCATATGATTGACGAATTCACCCTCGAATAATAGTTCTCCTTCTTGATCAAATAGCGAGCCCTTGCCGTCATAGATATCGTGGCCAAAATCATTCTTTTTGACGCCACCTCGATACATGACCGTTCCATTTGGATAAAATAGTTCTTTTTCTTCATGATTATGTGTCATTTAATTGCCTTCCTTCATCATTTCAGTATATGCTCAATTATAGCGTGGAAAAGAATACATATGTGTGAATTTTTAGAATTTAAGGAGACGAGCATGAAAAAAAGATACAAGCTACTGCTAGGCATTTTACTACCACTACTTATTCTGTATATCTCGACAATGTTGTTAACACGAGACACTGATTTTACAACAGAGGTAACAGAACGTCTCGAAATGGAGGAAATTTATGAAATTGAAATCATTCGTTCCTCAGATGAGAAAACATTGACCATTACTGATGCAGCAGAAATCAATCAAATGATGCAGCCATTAAAGAACCTACCTTTAAAAAAAGTGTGGTTTTCTAAATCCAATTCTAATGAAGCTTACTGGCTGACATTATCGATCAATGATGGCAGGGAAATTGGCTTGCGTTTAGATGATAATCAGCATTTATTTGTATATTTATATGAAGAAAACTACATGAAAGATTATAAACTTGCTAAGGATGTCGATATGACATTCATCAAGCAATTGTTTCAGTAATCGTAAAAACCCGTGCGCAAATGCACGGGTTTTTTATATGCAACGATAATTTTGCTGCATAGCTTCGATGATTTCAATGATCTCTTCTCTCAGTTCAATTGGCTCTAATACCTCTATATCGGCTCCTTGACTTAACAACCATTCTTTCATGCCATGTCCTAATACTTCTGCCTCAAAAACATATTCATGCTTGTTTTTGGAAACTAGGTTGGCTGTTGGGAAACGACCGTAAACAATTTGAGGAGATTGGCCTTTATAGAGAATACGCATATGAGTAAGCTCATTAGCGTCCTCTACTCGTAATTGATTTACAGCGGGAAATTGAAATTTTATATCCATTTCACGAAAATGCTGAATACGATCCATTCTGTAAACAGTTGGGGTGTCTTGATTATCTGCCATTAAGTAAAAATAATGTGTTGAAAAGATAATAGCGAGCGGCTTTAAAACCTTTGTAGTTGGAATAGCTTCACCCTCCTGTAAATAATCAATGGTAATGACCTTTTTCTTTTGAATGGCTGCTGAAATCTCCCATATCAATGACAATAATGACTTATTATGATGGACATCTTCATACACAGCTTTTTCATTTAATAATATTTGATCCAGTTGATCTACTGCTACTTGTGAGAGAAGCTGCTCCATGATCTCACCGATATCAGACTTTATAAGAGCTTTTGATGCAATCAATATTTTAACGATGACCAGCACCTGTTCTTTTGATAAACGATTGCTTTCCGTATTCATTAATTTATACACTTTTTCTGTTCGCACATATTGTAAATGGCAATCAAGCTTAGCCTTTTCCAGATACGTACGAATCTCATCGATATCCCGTTGTATGGTTTTTTCACCAACCTGATGTGTCAATGCTTCCTGCTTCTTGTTGATTCCTTGGCCATTCATCAATCGATCAAACATGGATAGAACGCGATAGCCTTTGCCTTGTTGTGAATTTACCATATATCCCACTCTTCCTTCTATCATGCCCGGCTCGCAATACATTGGACATAAATAGCCTTCCTACTATCAATTACGCCTCAGCGTGATTGCGTCCGGATTTTTTCGAGTTGCTCCAAAAGCTCCTCTTCAAAATCTGTGACCTCCGCTAGGGCTTTTATCTTGATTCAGTCGGTGTTTGGACACCCACTAAGATGGACGTTTTCTGCTGAATCAAGATAAAACTTCTACTTTATTGGTATAATTTGTACTATACGCATCCTACAATAAATCACCATTCAAGCAGCACAACAGACTGTATTTCTGACATAATTAACTAAAATTTTACAGCATTTTAGATGAAGGTGTCACTTTTTAACCATTGAAAAAGGACTTCCATCGAATGAATGAAAGTCCTTCTACTCTTTTATTTAAATTTTACAGCCGTTCCATATACCAATACTTCTGATGTACCATCCATTACAGAGGAAGTAGCATAACGAACGCCTACAATCGCATCTGCACCTAATTGTTTGGCTTCCTCAACCATTGCCTCTGTGGCAATTTCACGAGAGCGCACAAGCATTTCAGCATACTCTTTCATCTCTCCACCTACAATATTGCGAAGTCCAGCTATCATGTCACGACCAATGTTTCTGGATTGAACAGAATTCCCTTTCACCAGTCCTAATGTTTCAATAATATCTTTTCCTGCCACAATGTCTGATGTAGCTAATAGCATCATGATGCCTCCCCGTTCTTTAGTTTTTGTATTGCTTTCACAGCCTCTTCAATAGAAGATGTTATCACGCCATTGCGTTTAATTAACCCAACAACAAATAAATTACGATAAACAAACTGATTCTCTAGCCCATCTCGGATCAGAGCCTCTATTTTTTGCATGTTGTCCCGCCCCTGCTGACGAACATCTGTTAGTACACCAATAATGGGACGATTCAGCATAGAAAACGCACCAATTTCTGCGGCTACACCTGAATCAATTTCCACCCCATCCAATACAGCTATCAGTACATCACTATTTTGTAGCATCTCTAAATCGGCTTGGGCAATGGCTAGGCTATCTGCATAGGCAGATTTATCATTGATGGCTTCATTCTCCTGGGGTACGTACAATGCGATGCCTGGCACTGCCTCGCGAATAGCTGCTGCCAATTGTTCATTCACGAAACGATCCCCTAACGAAAATAATCCATTTGCTAAATATGCTTTCATGTTTAGAACTCCTTATCGATTGTTTTTTCAAATATAATTTTATGTCTTCCTTTTTCATCACTAAATGTTGATAGTATATCAAAACCATGTTTGAGGTTGGTAATGAGCATGGCTTTGCGTGTATTTCTACCATATGTACGAACTTTGTGAAAGCCTAAAGTCTTGATATGTTCATGCTGTTGTTTCATTAATTGGCTTGCAATTCCTTGACCTCGTTTCGTCACATGAACGCCACCCAACCAACTATAAAAAACACCATCTGGATGTGGATAGCCTAGTTTAAAGCCGATTACTGTGTCACCTTCCACTGCCAATATGCAAAGAAGGCCTTCTTTCTTTTCTAGCTTTTCGAGTGGCAAATTAGCACCATCAAAAACGTGTGCGTGGATTTTCTGTAATTGTTCAAGCCAAGCATAGGGTATGCCTTCTATCGTCACAATATGCATATTCATCACCTCTGTCTGTCATTATAGCAGTTCTATAGCCTGAAGAAAAAGATAGACATCTGCTCCAAAAGCAATTATTATCACTGCATAAAAGTAACTATTTTCCACCTTAGCTATTTTCGTCCTTCATCAATTTCAGTATACTGAACCAAAATAAGAAACGATAGTTAGGAGGAAGTCCAGTTGACACCATTTACTAGTTGGTTAACCAATTCATTGCGCCCATATTTCGGCCTACATACCCTAGAAACACATTGGGAAACGATTCAGATTCGAGAGGATTATTTTATTTGCCTAGAAGGTGATCTCATAAAAAAAAGAATTTTCGTTAATGAGCATAGCTACCAAGAAGCAGATGTGGACATTTTAACACGTAATCGAGAAGTCATCGTCCCTCAAACCGCGCGTGGAAAAGAAAAGAAATTGAATTACACCAATATATCCGCTGTGAAAGCTGCAGGCGTTGTTTTTTCTGCTAGTCTAGGTAACCAAAATCATCCATCTAGCTCTATTACGGCTCGTAATACCAAAACATATTACCAGCTACCACTAACAGGCTTTGAGCATTTAACGACTAAATCGGCTCTCTTGAATTGGTTACAGCAATTTCCATCCCAGCTTCCTGCAGATTATTCAGCCAAGCTTGAAAAGCTAACAAAGATGAAAAGTCTACGCTATAAGACTGTGCCAGGCGATATTTTTCGTGTAGAAATCGATTTATTTGTGGACGGCTATGTGCTTGTCATTGGCGATTTACGTCAAATGCAAAAGGATCATCTCTTTGCAGAAGATAGTATTTGGCATAATGTAATGACAATGCCATTGTTCGTCCGGCCCTATTTGTTGACAACGACAGAGCGCTTGCCTTCTCTTGAAGAAATCATATCCGCTCCATTGGCCGCTCAAACCCATATTGTGATGGACGACCATTTTATGCGAGGGTGCTATGAAAAGATAGGTCACAAAATGTTAACAGCATCCGATATTGTATTCCCAATGGGCTATGGCGTGACACTAAACTATGGGAAAGAGCCTCGATATCGTCTATCCTGGGGAACAGGAAACATTAGTAAACCTGCGCCTTCAACCTCATTTCAAACAGCTAGCCGTTTTACCAATCATGGTGTCTCTGCAGGCGTTGCCAGTGATTGGTTGAAACCAGAAGAAGGAATTGTAACAGCGTCGCTAGATCATCCGCACTTCCGTGAAGAACGTCAGCGGGCACTAGCTGAATTTAGTTTACCAGAAGATATCTCCTACGATGATTTTAATCGCCAAACTGGTGGATTAACGCGCACCCAATATATTGATTACCTCAATAAAACCTATCATCGTACACAAAAAAAATAGAGGGAGCTTCTAAATGCTCCCCCTTCACTTTTCATCGGTGGTTGATTTCATCCAATAATTACTTATAATAAAGAGATATTAACCAACTCCATCACTTGAGGTGCATTTTGTATGTATTTTGGCATTATTCCACTGATTCTTTTCGTCGTTTTTCTTATTTCTTACTTCAAAGACCCAAGAAAAATGATCAACGGGCTATTATTTAATCTATTTGTCTGTTCATTTCTGCTATTTTGCGTCATCCTATCTTTAGCATCTGACCATTACTTTTTAAGGCTTATTGTCATTATTCCACTCATTGCTCTATTCATCCTAATTCCTTTTGGCATTGTTGCTTTAATGTTTGGTTTATTTTTAAATGCAAGAGTATTAATGAAGCGAGAAGGTAGACGTTTAGCCAATTCCTTAACACTACTCGTGGCGATTGGCATCTTATTATTTATCCTATTACCGATTATCAATCCGGCAAGTTTGTTTTCAATCCATCTCCAGCCCATTTTTGGTGGAATTTCACTCATTACGTTTTATTTTTTTATCCATTTATCCAATTTTTTATCCGCTTACTTTCTTTACCAATTCAATCGACCTCGATTGAACCAAGACTTTATTATTGTGCTAGGCAGTGGATTAATTAATGATAAGGTCCCTCCACTTTTAGCTAGTAGAATTCAAAAGGCAATGGATTTCTATCATAGGCAAGCAGCAGTGACTACACCACCTACCATTATTTTCTCTGGTGGACAAGGTCCTGATGAGAATCTACCAGAAGCTGAAGCGATGCAACGATATGCAATTGAAAAAGGCATTCCTATTGAGCATACACTTCAGGAGAACCGCTCTGTGAATACCTATCAAAATATGTTATTTTCTAAGCAGCTCATGGATGATCGAAAACAAGGTGAAACCTACAACAGTATTTTTACCACAAATAATTTCCATCTATTTCGTGCGGGTATTTATGCAAGACTCGCGGGCTTAGATAGTCAGGGCATTGGCTCTAAGACAGCCTTTTACTATTGGCCCAATGCGATGATTCGTGAATATGTAGCGATTGTTGTGATGACACGAAAACGCCATATGAAAATGATTGGACCTATTGTAATCATTTCCATAGCGTTATCTCTATTCAGCTTTGTCTTTATATAAGTTCTATCATATGGATTCGTGCACTTTTTATAGAAAGTGTCACGAATCCTTTTTGATGCTGTCATACCCAAAATTTCTTCATCTGTTGCTCATATAATGTCTCATAGTAAAATTGGCGAGGATAGCGTTGTTCTTGTAATACCTGATAGAGAATGGATTGACCTTCCTCATAGCGAATCCCCTCATCACAATGATCAAATAGTTTTCGTGTCAGCTGTTTTACTAGGCGAACATCTTTTGTATTCACTCTCCAGCCAAATTGAATCAAATCATGTTGATCAAGTGGATCACGATAAGTATCAAGTACCACACAGACATGTGGAAGCTGCTTATTGGCAAATACCAAAACATGCCCTGTATGGATGGATTGATTCAAATAACGTTCGTAAATCTCTGCTATCGGCACTTGGATATCAAGCACATCCATAATGGCCTGTAAAGTTGGATGTGCTTGATAGTCATCACTTGCCTCATCTGGATATTCAATCAATTCCATGATTGAAGCCATTATCCAAAAATCATAGGTCACTTACACTCACTCCATGTGTTTTTATTGTGGCAAACGGCTAATCTCTTGTTCCATTGTCTGAATAAGGTAGGCTAAGTTGGACTGCCAGTCGGGCCAGCTCTTGGACTCTTGCCATAATTCTACAATCTCTCTACTACCATGCTGATCAGGTATTTCGTCTCTAATGTCCTGTAAATACCGTAATAGAAATGTCAATGAGCCTTCATCCGCTATCCATTGTATTTCTCCATCCTTCCTTTCTTGACCATAAATGGTACCCATATTCAAATATTGACTATAAAGCTCTGCCAAAGCCATGGCACTTACATCGTAGAAAAAGTCAATTTCCTCAAAGGCTTTACCAAAAAAGCCTTGCTGATTCATAGCCTGTATAATACCCGATAATGTTATCTCATTGGATTCCTTATGCTGTTCCATAAACTCCTGTAAAAACGCCACTACATCTAAACCTTCATCACTTTCTAATGCTTTGTATCCCCATGCACCCATTTCATTGTCCTCTCCTTTTTACTTAATCTAATAAAGCTTTCGTAAAAATAAATGCTCAGCCCTCTGTAATTAAAATCTGCATATCGTCTGTGTATTCCAGCATGGCAGTATTCCATTGAACATGTCCACAGAAACTATCAAATAAATAGGGAGCCACTTAGAAGCTGTTGTCAAATACGCTATTTGCTTTAAAGGTTCCCTCGCTACAAGCTTCAACGGTCTTTTGGTCGGTTTCTTCATCGAATATCGCTCCTTTTTTTATAAGTAGGAACCGAAGTAGAACTCCATCTTTTCTTGTGAATAGCCATCCTGTCCTCTCCAAGTAGCCATTGACATAAAATCAGTTCCCCGTCCGCGCTCCTTGCGATAATCATCCTTCGATACGAGTAAACCCGCATAACCCCAGATTTCCATTACCACATCTCGTTCATATTGATTGGACTTGAAAACTTCTTTCCAGCGCTTCTCAAGCTGTCTAGCTGCATCTGTGTCGTTACAGGTTTCTACTGCCGCTACCATCTGTTTTAGCAGGGCTACGTCTTCCTCACTTACATTCAATGTCTGTTGTTCTTTCACTAAGCATTCTAAGTCTAGTAAACAATAGACGAGCCAATTGAGGCGAACCCCTCCCCACTTGATTCGTTCAAAATTAAGCACATTTAAATCTTCATTTTCATACGCCTCATTTGACATGATTTTCTGCTCATTACAGTAGCCACAACCACTATAGGAGGCCAATGCCACAGGTCGTTCATGATACGTATGCATTGGTAAATTATGAGTAAGAGCCCAGCTCGATAAGGCACTGCGTAAATGTACCTTGCGCGTCGATAAACTATGCAAAAATGCCTTCACCACAAGCTCCTTTGTTAAGGCTTTCTCGTGAAGCTGTTGCAACCTTTGTACACATTCATCGTGGGAAATCGTTAATCGATCAAACATCAAACCCTTACTTTTAGCATATTGAAAATCTTCTTCTGTATAGGTATATCCACCAGATCGCCATCTACCAGCTTGCCAATAGGTTTGCATTAATATTTTCCTTGCTTTCTGATCCATTGCTCTTTCCTCACTATCTATCGTTCTAATTTTCCCCGTAACATTTCCGCCATCTCTTTCCATGGTCGCTTCCAATCGGAACTCGCTATTTCTTCCTCTGTTAGTGTTAGCCAATACGCACCTTCCATTAGCTCAAACATGTCCATCATGGTAATAGGGGCACAAACTGGATTAGCTAATGCTGTGCGCATTGGCTCTGGTCCATCATCCCAGTTATAGTTATTGACAATGGCATGCAAAATGATAGCTGATGATATTTTGCTAATGTGCTGGCACATTGTATCGAGAGAATCCTCGTATAAAATGGTATCGACTTGCTGTTGTTCTACTGCATTCAAGGTTAGACGGATTGCACCTGGTGTTTCTAACAATAAATCTGCTATTCTAGCATGCTCCCTGGCTGCAAACCAAGCTGTAGCTGTAATCCCCTCTGGCATATGTAAATTTACACCCTCTGCAAGTAGTAATGAAATCACTTTTTCTTGCTTAAACTTTACAGCCTTTTTAAGCGCTGTATCACCTAGCTTGTCTCGTGCCTCCAAATCAATATGTTGTGCCATAAGAAGCTGGATTCCTTCTAGGGGCATTCGATTTGTTATAAAAAGCATCAACGGTGTTCTCCCTCGTGCATCTCGCTCATTTACATTTAGTTTACTTATGGCCTTTCGGACGACCTCTAGATCCTTGGATTTACTCACTTCCGCCCATTCCATTCGTTTTCCCTCCTTTCAGGAATCCATCCATTGCAGTAATTTCTCTAGTTCATCCTTTATGGGTGCTGATTCTTGCTTTAGTCGCTGTGCAAGCTTCTTGGAACTACCGAATATTCGGTATAATGCAAATGCACGCTGATAATCTTCTTTCTTCTCCAGCTCTTGTCGAAGCGCCACGAGTAAATCCAGTTCCCTGATGTCAATGGCCTTTAATGGCTTCGCCGATTCACTTGCACCAAGTAAAATAGCTACAAACACAGGCATTATCTCCACCGATAGACCATGAGCTTCGAGAAAAGCCTCCGCATAAGGATCTTGCACAGACTGATGCTCTGTATCAACGAGTAACATATAACGTTGAACAAGCGTAAAATAATCCCTGCTAGAAAGCCCTAATCCTAAAACTGCATAGGTACCAGGCATAGCTGATTTTTCGCTTGGCTCGACATCCTGATACCAAGCAAATTCCTCCATCGCGAGCTGTGCATAATCCGCCAATAATGGAAAAAGGTTCGGAAATTCTAGACAATTGGCGAAAAACTGATGAAGCTTTGATTTAGCTAACTTTTTGATAGGAAGGTAATTTTTCGCTTTACTCTTTAAAGTCAGCTTATAGCCCTTTGGAAAACCTTCCTTTAACAGTTGATTGATATAGCAAAGCGCTTCACGATAAACTGCTTCCTCTTCTACCATCACTCGTATATCAATCGTTTGTAAAATATCATTTGCTTGTCCTTGGAATACATCTCGCTTTCTTATACTTTCAAAACGACCGCTTCCTTTTTCCAAATAATCAGCTGCCTGCTGCGAGCCAAGCTGCTTAGCAAGTTCCAAGTATTCTAATCGTGTGGCTGGCTCTTTTTGACCAATTTTCAACGCAACATAAAGAAAGAAATCTAGTTTTTCCTGCTCTAGTTGTTGTACTGGGTCCTCCGTTATCAATACCCACTCTTTCATGTAATCGCCTGTTTGTTCAAAATAGTGCGTTAAAAAACGCTCCTCTGCCCAGTGCTTAAACGCCATCGTATAATAATAAATCCATTGGTCTAAACGCTCTTTATTGGCACGATGCTTTTCTTGAAGTCGATGAATAAGTGGTTCGACTTCCTCAGCTGTTTGATGGAAAAAATGTGGATTGACCAAATACTGCGCAAAGAAAAATTCATCGTTATCACTTGGTCTGACTGGTAGCTCTGCCATCACCTTTGTTTCTATAAATGTTGCCAGCACTTGTTTCGTTGACTCCAGTTTACGATTATTCAACAGCTCCTTTTGATATTGGAATACCGTTTTATCATCTTCAAATTCAAGTACCACCTGAAAGCGGTAATCAAAAAATCGGGGACCATATTGCTCAGACTGAAACATAGCCTCTGTTTTTGTACATAAAGCCGAAAAAAGCTCCTCAATATGGTGTACGTTTGTAAACTCTTGTATATATGGACCCGCTTCCACCTTATAGGAACTGTCACTCCAGCTAAATGGCTCATAAACATCTATCAAGATCATGCCATTAGGGCTTTTTCCCTTTTTCCAGGCGACTTTTAAATATTGAAAGATGCCTGCTTGTAACCTACTTTGCTCTTTCAAGCCTGATATTCGTTTACTCTCTTGTTGATAAACAGCTGTGAGTTGCTCCCATACAGCCGCTAGAAAATGCTCTACACACTGCTTCACTGTACATCCTCGCTTTCTATTGTTAGAGAAAAATCTCTCGCTAAAGCCTAGCGAGAGATTCATCTTATCCGATTGTTTTCACAACCGCTCCTTCTTGATTTTTAATATATGTCTTCAAAATTTGAAAGCTTACACCAGCTAAAGAAGAAATGGTGAATTGACTTTCTTGCGGTATCAGCTTCTGACTTAATTCTTCTACTGCTGCCTTGTTCAATGTGATCGTAATCTCTTGACCATTTTCAGAAAAACCTACTTGATGGCCTGCTTTAAATATTATCGTTATTTGTTGACCGACTAAGCTAAGATCTTTATCTTTCAAAATTCGTCCACGTAATAATTTACTAATGACATCAGCTTGCTTTGCCCCAAGTTGAACGATAGTAGACTGTTTGTTAAACCAGCCCTTTTTTTCTACTTCCCAAGCGAGTTGATCTACGAAAAGAAACCCCGTATTAGAACCATCCTCCTCCATTCCTCGCGCAACTGCCTCGGCAACTTCAGGATTTTGGAGTAGAGAAGTTCTTGTTAAATCAGTAATATAGCTTGGGATTTCCTTGATGCCTGCCTCTAGCACACCAAGTGTATTCCACGTCTGCATCGCTTCTAACTCATCCTCTGAAATACCAACCATTTGGACAAACGCCAGCTTGCCATTCGGTGTATCGATTTCAGCAAGCTCTGGATCATGTGTGAAGGCCAGTGCGGTTAATTGTGTATCGGCATCAAGACAAATAGGACCATTTGCATCTAAATAATCTCCCGCTTTAAAAACATTGCCACTATTAAACACATATCTGCCCATATTTTGTAGTAAATTCAATGCCCAAGCAGGTGGCTCTTCCTCATCTATTTGACGTACTAGTCGAAATGTTAATTCAAATCCATAGCCACTATAGTCCTTATTTTCAAATTCCTTTTCATATAATTCCGAGAAGCCATATGTAACAAAATGCCAATGTGGAATCGATGTTTCGCTTTTATAAACACTTATTCCATCTAAAGGATCTTGTCCTCCTAGTGAATAGGGAATCAATGTCCCATAATGCATTGGCTCCTGCTCACCATACACCTGTGATAATGCCTGATCAATCGCATCCCAACCAACTGCTGTTACTTCTTCACTCATTTACATATCCTCCTTGCTACTATTCAATCAATGAACGTACATACGCTACTAATTATGATAGCAATTTTATGATGACTCTTTTAACAGGAATAGGACTCATTTTCCACTTTCCAACAACTAGGTTTATTGACATTCCATATGAGGTAAATATTACTAATAATCGACTGCGCCTTAGCGTAATTGCATCCATATTTTTTGAGCTTGCTCGATAAGTTCCTCCGCTTCGGTATTCGGATACCCACTGCATCAAAAGAACAATTTGTACATTCACCTCACCACCGATAGAGAAGCGAGTTTTCTATTGAATTAAGATAAAAAGGCAATCCTCTATTTTACAAAATAGAAGATTGCCCGCGTGCGTGTCTATTTTAATATTTAAACGTAAGGTAGTGCGTACATTCGTTAACCGTAAAGCATAGCTGGCTCACGAACAGTTTGTAAATAGTCTGCCATTTTCCCTGCAAATACTTTCTCTAAATACGGTAATTGTGCTAGGCAATGAGGCGTCATTAATGCTGGATTTTGAACTATTCTTAGACCTCCCACTTTTAATAGCGTCGCTACAAACTGGGAACAAAAATAAGCACGTTCACGTCTCACTTCCTTTTGCATCACCACACCAAACAGTCCGATAAAATTATATTTATAGCGATCTCGATTCCAATACATATAACGGACAATTTTCATCATGTCTAAATATTGATAATGGGATATACGACAGCGATAAATAACGCAATCCGCACATTCAAATAGCCCTCTTTCTGCATCCTCTCGTAAAAAACCCCCACTTAATGGATTGTTCAATTGCCTTCGACCAAAGCTATACATCTCCAATAGCCCCTCGTCAAAGGCTATGGATGCATGATTCATCTCCTTGCCCGTATACATGCCAATCGCTTTTGATAATAACGTCCCTGTTTTGGTTAATACTATGTAAATCGTATGTGCCATATCTTCACCTACTTCAATATTCTCTCTCCTACTACCAATACGTTTTAAATCTTCAAATGGTTTCGTAAATTTACTTTTTTTATAATTATACACAGCGAATCTTAAATATTTCCTAGTAGAACCTGAAGATTTTCTTAAGATTTGATAGGGTGGAAGTGTTTTTAGAATTTAATGATGACGATGAAATGATGTTGATTTTTGTACTACCTTTATTTATATGAGCTTACTTGTATGCATATGTGTGAGGTGATCTCGAAAATTTTTTCTGGGGTAAAGAATAATCGCTTATTATTTTATTAAAATACGCTACTCAACAAGAGTAGCGTACACTGAGTAATCAAGCATTTAAATCCGTTATGGCTGGCATATTAATTTCTTTTACACAGGAGACCGCTGATAAATTAATTACACATTGTACAATAGCTACAATATCTTGTACGGGAATTCTTGTACCTTCATATAAATGAATGGCCTTTTCGGCTCCTTCTTCATACGGTACTTCTGCTGCCAGTTCACCTGGATTAATACAAGTGACTGAAATTTTATCTTCTCTTAAATGTTCGCGTAGCGCATTTGTAATGCCCCTTAAGCCGAATTTAGATGTTACAAATGAAACTTGTGCATTGTTTGTGTGATCTAAGCCTGACGTTGACCCAATTAAAATAACTTTCCCATGCTCCGCTTGTCTTAAGTTTGGTAAAAGTGCCTGAATATATGTAATAGTAGAAGTTAGATTGATATTGATTAATTTAGAAATATCCTCTACTTCATCCTTATCAAATGTATAATTATCTTCAAATCCATGCTTTTCCCATACCCCAACATTATAAATTAATACATCAAGAGGAATGTCTTTTAACGCTTCTTTTAAAGTTGCTATTTGTTGTTGATTAGACAAATCGATTGATAGCCATTGACGATTTACTCCGTCAACTATATCTAAACTTTTAGGTCTCGTTCGTGATACCATCCATACTGTATCTCCTTTGACAGGTAAACCTTTGACAAACGCATCACCCAATCCTTGGCTAGCACCAAATATAATGAAATTCCTACTCATATTGCCACCCTTTCTCGTTACAAAAATGTAATTGAAACCTGTATCCTTGTGTGAAAGGAATTTCTGCCATTCAAAGCATCTCTAATAACTGAAAAGAATCAATAACTTTCACCTTATTTGATCTTAACTTATTTAATGCTATTAATCTCTTTTTATCACTTGAACTTGCCACTGCATCTTTCACGACGGTCGTATGAAAATTATTGTAAAGAGAACAGCCTTCTGTAAACAAACCGACAATATGTATTTCTTTGATTCCATTACCATTTAAAAATCTAGTCAGTTCTGGGTTACTAAATGCATTAGCTTTATTTTTTGAAAAATAAACATTGTTTACTTTCAGCAATCTTTCATCTAGCTCAACTCCAGTACTCCCTTTTAACGCTGAATATGTTGGATGCGTCATGAAATCCATGTAAAAAACTTTTCACCCTTATTTCAATTACTTTTCAATTTACTTACAGTGGTAATGTTCTTAAGTCCTTTCACATACATTAATGTCGGGATAGCACCTTTAACATCGCCCCCAAGATGTTTTTGTACAATGCTATCCCTTTTTACATACTTTGTTTAGCCGCAGATTTTTTCATGATTTAGAGCAAACTATTCATTAACAACCCGTTGCATCGTTCTTGGGGAGGTTCTCCTCATTCCATCAGCATACTATGACTTTGCGGCATTTATATTTTGGCACTTTGAACAGCTAAGGTTGCTTTGATAACACACTAATTTTCCTACCTTTTTTTGCAAACTCTGTCTGTAATAATGAGTAGATCAACATATCGCTACTTTGTCCTGTAACACTATGATATTCATATTGTCTTAAATACCCTTCGTTAGTAACTTCTTGGACGCAATGTTTTCTGTAGCAACAGTTGCCCGTATCCTGACTAGACCTAATTGATTAAAGCCAAAAGATAATATTTCATTCACCGCTTCTGTCATAATGCCTCGATGCCAGTATCTTTCCGATAATTCGTAGCCTATTTCAGCTCGTTTTCCTACAAATTCACTTAAAAAAATCGTTCCAATTACTTCATCTGTCGACTTGTCAGCAATGGCAAAACGAATAAGCCACCCCTTTTCATAGCCTTCGTTCCAACTATTAATGACTTCATAACTTTTTTCGAGTGACTCTGGTCCGTTCCAATCCAGATAACGATAGACCTTTTCATTTGAATAATAGTTGTATAAGTTTATAGCATCCTCTGGCTTTAACTTTCTTAATTGAATTTGCTTCGTTTGTATTGTCGGAAAAGGTGTTCCTAATATTTTTGTAAAATTCATATTTCTCTTCTTTTTTTCGAATAATTGTGAACCTTACGTAAAAGAATATTTGACAGTTAGTGCTCATTAAAGAGAATAAGCCACTGCGATTCAAAACCGTAGTGACTCATTGTTTGTTGCTTTTCAATTGAGAAGGACCTATCATTACGCTGCATGTTTTACTAGTTCACAAGGTAATCCGTAAGCAAAAGTGCTCTGTCTTTAATTTTGGCCCCTCACAAATAAGTGTCATCCTAAAATAGTTATTGATAGTGTTCCAAGTATTTTCCTTCTTCAAAAATTTCTTGTGCACTTAAGGCTGTCCAATCCTCTGGTGTTTGATTAGGATGCAAGTCTAGATAGGATTTAACCATCTTGTAGCCTTCACTGTAACCGTAATTATACGGTAATTCTTTGCCACCATGGACAATCTCTAAGGATCGTTTTAAGTTAGACTTGTTTAAATCTGGTTCAATTTGAGACCATAATTCCTTATTGTAGGTCAAGTCCACCGAAATCAGGTGGATGTCAGGAAATACGGACTTTTGGAACATGACGGCTTTTCCTTCGAAGACTATATTATCCAAAATCGAAAACGTCTTAACTTTATTCGTATGCTTCTCCGCCCAAACGCTGTGATGGTATTCATGGGCAATGGTTCCCTTTAAATATTCATCTGAACCACCTAGAGAATACGGAATTATAATTTTGCCCGCCCCAACTGCGAAGGGTATTCTATTATTGGTTGCGGAAGGGAATACGCAAACGGCTACATCACTTCGAGAGGGTAAGAGGTCTGCGGATTTCAAAAGAGATTCTTGAATGGCTTGATTGATTTCTGCTTTATGCGTCTCCATTTTTTCACTTACCACTTGTATTTCTGTTAGCCTGTTAGGAACCGTATTAAGCAGGGTTTCTGCCATATGATAATACTCCCCATTTTCAAAACAATCCTGGTTGATTGGTTGAATGATTTCCTTATTATACAGTTCCAAGGTTTCCGAGGTTGAAAGATTCGGGTTCTCTTTGACCTTTTCAATATAGGGATAAAACAGTTGATTGGCATGAATGATTTTGTATTTTTGTTTGGTTTGAGGGTGCTCAAATGAGAACACCATCTCTTCGTCATCTGTTATTTGCTCTTTCTCGTGAAGTTGGCTCTCCTTTTTTTCAGTTGGTGTGCATGCAGCAAGCATGAGTAGTAAGAAGCCTAGAATAAATGTGATCCCTATTTTAAATTTCATCATTTCTCCTCCCGATCGTTAATAACTCACAATTCTTTATAACCCCAATTATAACTTATATTACCATGTGAATGATGATGAAAGAAAATAGATTCACTAATATTTGGTAACGATTTAGTAAAGGCAAGAACCTCTAGTCACTCCTTTCATATATTATAGTGAAAGGAGTGGCTATTGTGCCTTGGCAACATAAAATTCCATATTTAATCGGTCAGCCCGTTGGTGTTTCTTTCACAAATGGTCAAGGAACTTCCGGTGTCCTCTGTGGCGTATCAGGTGGAAAGCTTCTTGTCCTTGAATATTTGTATCAAAGTCAATTTGCCTTAAAGCAGTACGATCTTCATATGATTCATGATGTGAACGGCTTCCCTTCTTGTCATATGCAGCAGCCGTTATACTAAAAAACATCCTAGAACGGATGTTTTTTTACATAGTGATGAAAACAAAACAATTAGTAGAATTTGTTTCATTATTTTTGATGCTGTAACTAGTTGGAAGCGAACACAATAAGTGAATGGGCTCATCGTACACTGACATAACGGAAATCACCCCCCTCCCCTTGCCAAAAAGTCTTTACCTGCTCGTGATAGCATTTTCTAGTGCTGTGCAGGCTAACAACTAGCTCAAGCTACTATTTCATCATAATAATAAGGTAAAGCGTTCAAAATGAAGGTTCAACTCAGGCAATGATTTGCTCTTTCACATTTTCTCTCATTGTGGCTTGGCTCCATAACGCTCCCCCTTTTGTCCTGTACATACTTTAGAAGAAAGAAAGGAGGTATGTTTCATGAGTTACTATGGAAATGTTAGTAATTTCAATAGTTACTGTGGCGGGGACAATGGAAGTGGCAATAGCTCGACATTCGTGCTTATTGTTGTACTATTCATCCTTCTTATTATCGTTGGTGCTAGCTTTATGTGTTAATTGATCGCCTCGGGCTTTAGCCTCTGTTCCATTACAGAAGCTAAAGCCTTTTACAATGAAACGCTACCCAGCTATTCCTCTAAACTCCCCCTCATCGTTTTTTTCTAGCTCATTTTATTTTTGACAAACAATTAATAGCTAGCGGCTGAGATAGATAACTATCTTAAACAGCTAGCTTCACATACTAATAGTAGTGTAAAGTTCTTTCAACTTTACTTTATACTCCTTTATGGTACTTTGGGTCACTTTCGTCCAAGTGACCCTCTTTTAGCAACTGCTCGTTTAGTTTCTCCTTTTCCCTATCAAGCGGAATCATCGAAACATTCCTACAACAAATTCGTTTTTATAGGAAGGAGGAAAATAATGAGAATTAATTTAAATTTTTGGTCATTTATTTTATCTTTGGGTTGCATCCTACTATTTTTTCTATCAGGCACATTGAAAGGCTTCTTTGACACACATCTTCATTTACATCCATTACTATTGACACTTCTCTTGTCCATTGCCTGCTTTTATCTAAGCCTGGTCGGCATGAAAGATGTGAAAAATTTAACGACCTTGCTTCGAGGAATTTTGACAATGGTAATCACTCTTATTGTGATTATTAGTATTTCTTTTATTTTATTTTTTGGTACCCTATTAAGTTAAAATGACCTGCCCCCATATTATTTTTATACAAGCCTCCTTGACGAACATTTGTTCTATGTTTAAAATATTAAAAAAGGAGGCTTTTTTATGCAAAAAACAACGAGTATTGCGTTAGTACATTTCTCTAAAAACTACGTAGAACAGTTAAATCGTTTTGAATTACCGGAAGAACAACACCAATTTACAGCTCTTCCTAAAGAGATTGCGATTGAAAAGGTAGGACAATATCCGATTGTGATTTTAAGTGATGATGTACCTGTTGGCTTTTTTGTTCTTCATGCAACGGACAGAGTTAAGGAGTATTCTAGTAATCCTCAGGCCATGTTACTAACTGCCCTATCCATCGATCATCAGCAACAAGGTAAGGGCTATGCTAAAATGGCCATGTTTGCTCTTGCTGATTTTGTGAAGCAGGAATTTAAAGAATGTAACGAAGTGGTGTTAGTCGTCAATCATAAAAATATAGCTGCACAGAATTTGTATATCAAAGTAGGCTTTGTGGATCATGGCGTAAGAAGAATGGGGCCTATTGGTGAGCAAATCGTTTTGAATTTGCCGCTCTAAAGATAGCGTCACCCATTTATGTAGCCAATGTTCGTATCACCTATCAATTCAATCGTTCTAACAATGAATTTCTTGTTGAGCAAATGGATGTGAAACCTATCGAGAAATAAAGCCAGCCAAAAGCTGACCATTCTTGTCATCAGCTTTTGGCTTTTTCGTCGTAAACGTAAGCCTATGCATTGTGTAGATGTTTATTCATAAGCTCCTCCACCTGGGTTTTTAATGCTTGGTTGGCATAGCGTAGCACCTCATCATTGCCTGCGGTAGCCACTTGCACATCACTAAAGTAGTCATCAATCCGGTGCCAGCCAACTAATCGTATTTTTTGTTGGGCGAGCTGACGTTTCAATTGAAAATAATCTTTGTGTAGCTGCTTTAACAAGGCATCCATGGCAGGTAAAAATACACGCTTCATCTTAAAATGTTCTGCCACTGTCAGATCGTGCTGCAAGGATTTCACGGCTAAATCAAGCAGCACATATTGATGTAATAATCGTCGTTGCTCTCCATTAATCACAGCCATCATCTTCTATACGAGCAGCATAAATATACCTTAAGGGAATATGCTTCGTTGTGGTAATGGTTTCAAGTAGCAACTGCTCCTTGTTCATTGCTTGAATGGTACCTCCCCATTGCACATAGTTACCATGTTCCCATATAGTTAACATAATATAGTTATGTTGTACGAATGCTCGTGTGATTGTTTGCTGTAGTTCTTCAAGCTCCCATTCAGCATGTTCCCGAGGTGACTCTGTCAACATCTCTTGTTTCCACGCCTTCAAAAGCATTAAATGCTCTGGTAGCATCATCGCTGTCCATTTCATCGTTCCTCTATCTCTTATCATTTTTTCACTCCTTATGCTAAATGCCCGCCAACTAAGCGATTCCGTGAAATAGCCGTACCAGCGTTTGTATAGGAGGCTGCGCGTAATAAGGCCACCACTCCATATTTTCTGCGAATCGCATCCATGACATGACCAATGACCTGTCGTTGTTCCCTCCGCTCATCAAATAAATCAAGTTGAATACTACGCTCTGGCTCTAGGTTTGTCAGTCTAACCGATAATTGACGTGCTGGCTCACCCGCAAAATGCTCATCTAGTAAGGCCAGACATGTCTGATACATGACAAGGGTCTCATTAGTTGGACTTTCGATGGTTCTTGAGCGATGGAACCCTTTTGTCATCGCATTGCGACTATAAGAGAGCCCCAAGCTAACCGTCCGCCCTACATACCCCGCTTCTCGTGTACGTCGCATCACATCCTCACACATTTCTAACAGCACAACCGCAATATCCTTTCGTGTGTGATAATCCTTCATCAGCATTTGGCCCTTCCCAAAGCTTAATGCCGCATTGTTCACTAGTGGCTCCCCCAATGTGGAGAGATCAATGCCCCATGCATGGTAATAGTATTGATTACCCATAATACCAAAACGCTTTTCTAATTCGGCTAAATCGGCATGGGCTAATCCACCGACTGTTTGGATGCCCATCGCATTTAAATTGGCTGCCATCTGTTTACCAATCCCCCACATATCAGATAAAGAACGTACTGGCCAAAGCTTTGGTGGCACATCTGCATAGGTCCATTTGGCAAAGCCTGACTTTTTTGCCTCTAGATCTAACGCTAATTTAGCCATCAGCATATTTGGTCCCATGCCAATGGCGGACGGAATGCGAAACTTTTCATAGATATCTTCCTGAATCAATTTGGCTACCTGCTCAGGTGAGCCCCAAAGTTGCTCTGTTCCCGTTAGATCTACAAAGCTTTCATCCACACTATAAACATGGATCGCCTCTGGAGGGACATATTGTGCAATCAGACGCGTAATGGCCATGGACATCTCTAGAAAAAAGGACATTTTTGGCTCAAACAGCTTAATATCTGGGTGTTGGGGAATTTCATAACGTCTATTCCCTGTTTTAATGTTAAATTTTTCTTTCATCATCGGGGAAGCAGCCAGAACAATACTGCCTGGTTGCTCAAAATTACCGATGACGGCAATCGGATCTGTCAGAACATCTAGCCCTTCTAGCATAGCGATACAGCTCGCATAAAAACATTTCATATCAATACAAAAAATATCTCTTTGTGGGAAGTCGTCGTAATTCATATGACCTCAGACTCTCGCTGTAAAATAGGCAGAAGTGCTAGAACATTGTTAATAAGAAACGTACGCTTCGCTAGCCTTGTAAAGCAAAAGGCGGTAAAGGAATCACCTGTGATGTTGATGATTTTCACGCGCCTTTTTGTAATGGCACCTGATTTCGCTATATACATCATGTGGACGATTTGGTGACGGTGCATGGCTTTTATTAACTGTTCTTTCATGTTGAATGCTCCTTTACTGACTCTGTTTACGTGCGTTACATGTTGAACAGAGTTTTTCACAACTAAGAACAAACGTTTGTGTTTTCATTATACGCACATACGTTCTGAAATAGAAGTGGTAATTTTAGCTAATTTTTATCCAGACAGATGCTAGCGGCATCTAGGCATTTGTGTAAGTCTAGAAGCCCTTAAAACATAATCTATGATGATGAATAGCTCAATTTACATGAGAAAGGATGTAAGTATCAGCTCAAATATCGATTATAGCTCCCCTTCTGCAGCGTTCACGTTTGATGTCAATAAAAGTACGCTTTTTAAAAAAGACTCCCGAAATTACATTAATATTCTCGGTGTGGAACAATTAAATACATTAGAAAATACATCTTTGCTTGATATTTTTTTAAGTAAAGACAATGTCATCGAGCCACATTACCATCAAAATGCAGCCGAGCTTGTCTATTGTATTGCAGGAGCAGCAACGGTTTCTCTATTGAATCCCTTTACCAAGAAAATTCAAAACTATCCCATCAAGCCTGGGCAAGTTGCCAATATACCACAGGGCTGGTGGCATTATGAGGTAGCAACAGAAGATAACACACATCTACTCGCTATTTTTGATGCGCCAACGCCAGAGGTCATTTTAGGCTCTGATATCTTAAAATTCACACCAGCCAATATTATGGCCCATACGTATTGTTTAGATGAAGAGCAATGGAAGAAAACTATTGCACCGATTGTTCCTACAACTTATATTGGACCAGCAAAAGGCTGCAATCGTGTCAAATCAGCAACCGATCAAGCCCCTTATAAACCAACCATGCCACAGCAATATATGAAACCATGTCCATACCCTTATCCATATCATTACCCTCATACGTATTCTTATGGCATGTACTATTAGCGACCTCTTATTCATTTTTTATTGTAAAAGATGAATAGAATGTCATTTACTGCTCCATCCTAATCTTAATTCAAACTAAGAGTTAGGAAGTGTCAGGATGACAATGATAAATGAAAATCTAGCATCATTACGATTTAAGGAGATTTTTAAGCTTTGGTCACAGCTCGGTGTCAATCAAGGCTATATTGCTTCAAGCCATGCCTTTTTTAAGCATACGCGTGATAAAAACTTAAAAATCCTAACATTGGAATTTATTCAATGTTTAAAAGAAGAAAATAAACAGCTAACACTGCTATTAAAGGAAAACGGTGTGCTAGCACCAACAGCCTCGATAGAGTACAGCAAAATGAAAATAACGGATATTCGTGGAAAATCTTTCATTAATGATAGCGAAATTAGTGCTATTTTATCGATGAATATTGCCTCCTCTTTGATTGCCGTAAGCCAAGCTTTAGAACTGGCAGTAAAGAAAACACATCTAACCAAGTATGGTGAACTCCATATGCGTTATGCCCTACTTGGAGCGAAATTGATTGACCTAAGTAAGAGTAAAGGCTGGTTATTAGCCTCTCCACGCTAAAAAGAAGCCTCCGTTTATTACCTAACGGAAGCTTCTTTTTTTATCTATTATCGGTTTCTCACAAACAGTAGCTTATACCATTGATTGACTAGGAATGGTAACACCGATAGGCTATAAATAAAGCCTAGCTGTGCTAGTGTTAATGGAGCTACCTCAAAGACCGTTGTAAGCATTGGCATAAATAAAACAATGTGTAAACTTAGCACACCAATGATAAAGGCAAACCACGTATATTTATTCGAAAATACACCAATAGCAAAAATGGATTGTTTGGATCGAGAGTTAAAGCCATGCACTAACCTTGATAAGCATAGCGTTGTAAAGGCCATCGTGCTCGCTGTTAACGTATCGCCTGTCGATAAACCGATTTGAAACGCAATAATGGTGGAAATGGCGATTAATATCCCTTCAAGCACGACTTGTGTGGTAAAGGCTTTATTTAATAAAGGGGTATGAATGTTTCTAGGCTTGTCCTTCATTGTTTTCTTATTATTTGGCTCTAAACCGATGGCGATAGCTGGCAGACTATCTGTTAATAAGTTGATGAATAATAGATGGACAGGTGCAAAAGGAACAGGTAAGCCCAGAACCGTTGCATACAACACGACAAAAATAGCGCCTGCATTTCCAGATAATAAGAACAGAATGGCATTTTTAATATTTGTATAGATGCTACGGCCATTGGCGATTGCTTTAACAATCGTTGAAAAATTATCATCAGTTAAAATCATGGACGAGGCATCTTTTGCAACCTCTGTTCCCGTCACGCCCATAGCTACCCCAATATCTGCTTGTTTCAGAGCAGGGCCGTCATTGACACCATCCCCTGTCATGGCGACAACATGCCCTTTATCCTGCCATGCTTTAACAATACGGATTTTTTGGGCTGGTGTAACACGAGCATACACAGAATAATCATGTACTTTATCTTGTAGCTCTTGATCGGTTAGACCCTCGAGTGCATGTCCTTCTATCGCTTCTGCTGGATTTTGTAAAATACCAATTTGTTCGGCAATAGCCGTTGCTGTAATTTTATGGTCCCCTGTAATCATGACGGGCTTAATACCTGCTTTTATACAGCTTTCCACAGCCTCTTTTGATTCTTTTCTTGGCGGGTCCATCATTGCCACTAAGCCCACAAAGATTAAATCTCGTTCCGCTCTTGTATCGACTTTTTGTAGAGGCAATACCTCCTTATAAGCAATGGCTAACACCCTTAAGCCATTCATAGAAAAATCACGATTCATCGCCTCGATTTTCTGACGATGCTGCGGGGTCATCTCAAAAATGCCTGTTGATGTTTTGATTCGTGTCACTTTTGGCAAGAGTACATCTAAAGCCCCTTTGGTAATCATGACGGGTTGCTTGTCCATCTGATTGACAGTGCTCATGAGCTTCCTCGTCGAATCAAATGGAATTTCAGCCAGGCGTGGATATTGCTCGCGGATATTCAATTCATCTAAACCATACTGTTTCCCCAATTTCACGAGCGCAATTTCTGTAGGATCGCCGATTTCTTTCTGCTCACGCTCTACAGCATCACTACATAAAAGGGCTTTTACCATTAGCTCTTTTTCCACTGGGTTCGTTGGATTAAGCCAGTCATGGGGAATCTTCTTCTGGTCTACAAAAACTTCCTGTACCACCATTTTATTTTCTGTTAAAGTACCTGTTTTATCGGAACAAATGACCGATACACTCCCTAAGCTTTCAACAGCATACAGCTTGCGAATGATCGCATTTTCCTTCGCCATCTTTTGGGTGCCAAAAGCTAATACGATGGTCACAATGGAGCTCAAAGCCTCTGGAATAGCCGCAACAGCAAGAGATACGGCAAACATAAAGGATTCCACTAAGGCTCGTCCTCGGATAAGGTCAATAGTAAAAATCGCTAAACAAATCAGCGTAATCCCTAATGCTAATTTTTCACCGAATTGATCAAGGCTAATCTGTAACGGTGTTTTCTTTTCCTTGGCTGTATCGAGTAAATTCGCAATTTTTCCGATTTCCGTCTGCATCCCGATTGCCGTAACCATCACGATGCCACGTCCATTGGTCACAAAGCTTCCTGAGTACACCATATTTTTCTTATCCGCAATGGTGATATTGTTTTTTCGAATAGGGTCTGTACTTTTGGCCACAGCTATCGATTCGCCTGTAAGAGAGCTTTCGTTGATGTGTAAATTATGGCTTTCTAGTAGTCTGCCATCTGCATTGATATAGTCTCCTGCCTCCAACATCAGAAGGTCTCCTACTACAATTTCTTCAGAAGGAATTTCTACTAGTTGATTATTGCGCATGACCTTGGCAATGGGAGAGGTCAAGGCTTTCAGATTATCTAGTGACTGTTCTGCCTTGACATGCTGCACTGTACCTAAAATGGCATTTAAAATGACCACAATCATGATCACAATGGTGCTTTCTACTTCTCCTAGTAGAAAGGAAACAATGGCAGCAACGAGTAAAATGATGACCAATAAATCTTTAAATTGGCCCATGAAAACAGCCAACGTACTTGTTTTTTTCCCTTCCTCTAATACATTATAGCCATAGACCTGTTGCCTTTTTTGGACGTCATCATCAGTCAAACCTTGTGTGGTGACGTTCAATATCTTCATGACTTCAGCAGATGATTGTTGATGATATTCAGTCATTGGGTTCTCCTTCCATTTACAAGAGATGAAGGTCTCCTACTATTTTTCTTGAAAATAATATTCGCTCTTAAAATCTCAAACTCCTCAAATCTGTAAATTCATTAACTACAACAATCTATTCCATAGGTAATTAGAGTATGCTAAGAAACCATAGAGAATTTAATTTTGGAAAGCGTATGAAAATAGATTCATGCAAACCAATTAAAAAGGTATTGGGATGGCTTTCCCAATACCTTTCATGGCTGTTGTTCTATTATGAGTTATGTTGTGCTGATTGATAATCTACGTGCTGCTCCTGTCCAAGTGGTGCTCTTTTAATAGAGAAGATGGCACAGCCTAAAGCACAGAGAACTAGAATCGTACCGAAGCTAGCTAAGTGCATAACAGATCCTGTCCAGGCAAACATTGCGCCACCAACTGCTGATCCGATAGAAATACCAATTTGCAGGGCAGCTGTATTTAAGCTTTGCTGAATATCGGATGATTGAGGATCCGCTTGAATTAAATAATTTTGTAATGGCGGTGTCAATGCCCAGCTCAACGCACCCCATAAAACCGTAAACACTAAAAACAGTGGTAAGGCAATAATTGTATAAGGAATACTGAATAAGACAATGGCGAAGGCCGAGACAATTAAAATAATGGCTTTACTTGTGCCAATTTTATCACTGACCCAGCCACCTACAGCATTCCCACTAACAGAGGCAATACCAAAGATTAAGTAACAAATACTAATCCATGAAGCACTCATATCAAATGCCTCTACTAAAAATGGTGTTAAATAAGCATAGAGCATGTAATGACCAGCTAGCATAAACAAGGTAGTTAACTGCGCTGTCAGGATTTTTAAATTCGCCAGAGATTTGATTTGCGCCTTGAGTGGCACTACTTCTCCAATTGGCATTTTTTCAAGTAATAAGGCAATTAATATCATTGAAATCGTTGACAGTACACTAATACCTAAAAATACAGCTCGCCAGCCAAACGCTTCTGTAATAAAAATACCCATTGGCACACCGATCACAAGCGCAGAACTTACGCCCATAAAAACAAGTCCAAGTGCTTTAGCGCGATGGCGAGGCTCTACGATTTTGGTTGTAATCGTTAATGATAAAACAATCACTAACGCTGTACTCATGGCTGTGAAAATACGTGCAATTAGCACAATGATGAACGTTGTACTAAAGAAAGTCATGAGATTTCCTAACGTGAAAATAAATAAAGAAATAAGGAATAAGCGCTTCCGTTCCACCTTGGCTGTCAAGGATAGTAGGACTGGCGCAGAAATTGCATAAACTAGTGCAAAAATAGTAATTAATTGCCCCGCTGTCGCTAAAGATACATCTAAATCCTCTGCAATATTTGGCAGTATGCCACCAACAATTAATTCAACTAACCCTACTGCAAAGGTAGTCATAGCAAGAATATAAACTCTCCAATTCATCGTAATCTCCCCTTCGTTACACGCTCATTTTTGTAGGAGATTATTTTAAAACAAAATAAAAAATCCTGACTACAAAAATAAAGCAAAGTTTTGTAGTCAGGATTTTATGGTTCCTGGTAGAGACCCTCAATCCATATTATTGAGGTTATACAGATCAAATATTTACTTTAGCTATAGTAGCACATCAAAATTTCATTGACAATAGCTTTTTTTATAGAGTTTTTTACATCTAACAATCTTTTCATCGAGAGAAAATTTCGATTTTCTGCTTATATTTCGACGAATTTGACCATATATAATAACATACAATAACTATTTTACGAGGTGATTGTTTGCGTATAGTAGGATTTGTCTGCTATTTTTTAATACTATTTTATGGCGTAGAATTAGTAGAAGAAGCGTTCACAAATGAAGAAACAGCAATGCAATCTCCCATGAAAAGTAAGCCATCGCCCATCAAGGAAACCGTTGAAAATTCAAGGATTTGTGTCTATTATCCCACTTATAAAAGCTGTACCGATTTACCCCAACAATAAAAAAGAGGCTACTCAATGGAGTGACCTCTTTTTTCATCATTTTGAACCAATATGAAAATGACTAAATGGATATAGTATTAATTTTGATTCACCGTACACTGCATCCTCTGAAATTAAACCATAATGGCGACTGTCACTACTTTTTAGACGATTGTCACCAAGCACAAAATACATGCCCTTTGGCACTTCTTTTTCATTTACTAATTGTTCCAATGTAAAGTTTTCCGTAATGCGTAATTGATTAGGATCATCCGTTTGACGGTTAACATAATCTTCTTTGTATGCTTTGCCATTGACATACAATACATCGTCTTTCATTTCCACTTTATCCCCTGGAAGACCAATGACACGCTTAATATATAACTCATCCTCAACAGGTGATTGGAAAACAATTTGATCGAAACGTTCGATTTTACTTGTTTTACTTACAATAATAATATCCTTATCATGGTAAGTCGGGTACATCGATGCTCCCTGCACTTTAATCGGCGCAAATAAAAATTGCTTACAGCCAAAAACAACAACAGCTGTAATGACAATAATTTTGATGTAGGATAGTATTTCTTTTTTTAGATTGGATGTTTTTTCCTCTTGCATGCTCATTCCCCGATACTGTTTTTTAATAGTATAACATTTTCTCACTATTATTGACGAATGAATCACACAAATTGTTTCCTATTCATAGAAAAATAGACAAGGCTACAAAGTAACATTGTCTAGAAATTGCTATTTTGATGTTTCACCGTTATGAATGGTTAGTTTGTGTAGCAGAGTGATGCTGCTCGTTTAATAAATCTACTGCTAATACGATACCAACTGGTAATGCAAATGCTAATAAAATTGTGCCTATAATCATCACAATCACTCCTTTAACCATTTCTAATGTCAGTATACACTTAATTTTCAGATATTTCAAGAAATATCGAAAAATGATGGATAACAGCAAAAAAATCATTCAACTAGGCATGCACCCTACCTGAATGATTTTTTATCCCTTACATAAACAATTTTAAACACAATACTTGTAGGCCTCTTACCGCTGATTGGACTGGATTTTTTCGCACTTTACGTTTAGGTACATAGCTTTGCATGCAATGATTCAGCGCTGTATACCTCAGCACCTGGGTCCTCCCATTCATTCATCTCCCTCCCTTCGTGGCCAAAAAGTTTACAACTCGTATGCGACATATTGTAAGCAACTTGCTTACTTGCTTTGTAAATGGTTTTTTAAATCTGTTTGTATTTTTTGAAGCTCTGCCTCATTCGGAATGTAGTACCAAATGCGGTTAATCCTTTCTCCATCTCCCTCTTCAAACGATAACTGCTCAATATCCTTATCCATTTTTTTATAAATACTTTGTAGCTGAATAAGGTCCTTCACAGAGAAATTCATGCGAACATTGTCGCCTAGTACATTCAGCATATCGGTTGCCTTTAATAATGTTGATGGTGTAGAAGCTTTTTTCATCACCGCTTCAATGATTTGGCGTTGTCGAATTTGACGTCCAAAATCACCTCGGGGATCTTCATAACGAATACGAGAAAAAATAAGGGCCTCATTACCATCTAATGTGATTTCTCCCTTTGGATAATGGTATTCGTCATAGGTTAAATCCATATCATTATCGATTGTTACGCCACCCAGCGTGTCAATAATTTGTAAAAAGCCCTCCATATTAATAAACACATAATAATCAATGGGTATATTTAAAAAATTCTCGACCGTATCCACAGCCATTGGGACGCCCCCAAAGGCATAGGCATGATTAATCTTATCTACTGTGTCATGACCAACGATTTCTGTTCGTGTATCACGGGGTATACTAAGCATTTTCATTGTCTGTTTTTCAGGATTCACAGTGATTACAATCATGGTATCGGAACGACCACTATCATCTTTTCGTTCATCGACCCCAAGCATCAGAACCGAAAATGGATCTTTTTTAATCACTGTTTTTTCTTCTGGTTGTGCTGCATCTGTTGTTTGAATAAGTGGTGTATTTATTTTATTCATAGTTTTTTGGATGGTAAAGTAGGCAGTACCTATAAAAATCAAAAAAATTGCTAATAGGCTACCAACAATCCACAGCCATAATTTTTTCTTGCTCTTTTTCTCTTTTGAGCGTTTCATATTTTTTTCCATACATAAGTCCTTTCTTGCTTAACAATTTTGCCCCTCTTTTTGACGTATTAAGTTGGAAAAAAGTTTATCTAGTCTACTTATATGCATAATGAACGAAAAAAAGACGTACACTAGTATTTACTAATTTTACAGCATACTATTCCCTCATTTGTCAATTATCTTCCTTTTACATTCATCCCCTTCTATCAAAATGGTGCTATCTTAATTTATTGAAAATTCATTATTGTTGATATATACTATTTTCAAGATACAACGTCTCTATAATAGAAACAATTTTATTTAGGAGGAATCACTCAATGTTTCAAAAAAGAAGAGAGCAGCTCGTTTCCCGTATGCAGCAACAGTCGATTGATGTAGCGGTACTAGTGCCAGGGTCAAACATGTATTATTTTACAGGCCTTCAGTTAAAGCAAAGTGAACGCTTAACAGTAGTCGCTATCACCGCTCATAATCAATTATATTTTCTCGTTCCACAAGTAGAATTAACAAAAGTAGACTTGAGTAATGGTGGGACAATCTTATCCTATTCAGATGAAGAAGGACCTACACAGGCCATCCAGCAACTAAAAAAAGAATTAGGAATAGCGCAGACACTTGGTATTGAATATGACGCCATGCGCGTGAAGGAACAGAAGGCTATCGAAAACCTTACATATGACAATTTATGTGATATCGGAGCATCCATTCGTGATATACGTATGGAAAAAGATGAACATGAAATAGCCCTTATGCGTCAGGCTGTACAGATTGTCGAAGAAAGTCTAGCAGCCACATTACCAATTATTCAAGCAGGTATTTCAGAAATGGAAGTCGCAGCCCAATTAGAATATGAAATGAGACGACGCGGATCAGAAGGAACACCTTTTGGGACTATTGTTGCTTCGGGTTATCGAGGTGCGCTTCCTCATGGTAGAGCAAGCACGAAAAAAATAGAGACAGGCGAATTAATCGTCATAGATTTTGGTGCTATTTATAAGGGCTATGTGGCGGATATGACCAGAACGGTTGCTTTAGGAGAAGTTTCTCCAACGCTAAAAACGATTTACAGCATTGTGAAGCAAGCAAATGAAACGGCCATAGCAGCCATAAAACCAGGTATGCCAGCTCATGCCATCGATGATCTGGCAAGAGGCATTATTTGCGATGCTGGCTATGGCGATTATTTCACACATCGACTTGGCCATGGCATTGGTTTAAGCGCACATGAAGAGCCTTATATGATGCAACGTAATCAACTAATGTTAAAGCCAGGCATGGCCTTTACTGTGGAGCCAGGTATCTATGTGCAGGATGTTGCTGGTGTTCGTATCGAGGATAATTTAATTGTCACAGAAGATGGTTACGAAAATTTGATGACCTATTCGAAAGAATTAATCATTTTATAAGGTTGGTGTGTACAATGATAGACATGAGGAAAATACAACAGGATATGCCGCTACTTGAACACTATATTTATCTAAACACAGCTGCTGCATCTGCCATGCCACAGCCAGTAGTGGATGAAATGACGAGCTATCTCCAAAAACAAGCAAGTATTGGTCCCTACTTGCCCTCTTTTCGTCAAGAAACGTATGCTCAAGTAGAGCGTATTCGAGAGCAAGCCGCATTGTTTATCGGCGCAATAAAAGAGGAAATTGCCTTTGTGCCAAACGGTTCAGTGGCTATTAATTATGTCGCTGGGGGCATGCAATGGAAACAGGGAGATGAGGTCATAGTGCTCGACACAGAAATGTTGAGTAACTATGTGCCTTGGCTTGCCCTTCAGCAACAAGGGGTTCAGCTGAAAGTGTTAAAAACGAATGATGAATATATGGTAGATTTACAAGCGCTTGAGCTACTCATCACCCCTCAAACGAGATTGATTGCCTTTGCCCATATGTCCAATGCTGCTGGGGCACTCCAGCCCGCCAAAGAAATATGTCAGCTAGCCCAGCAACACCATGTACTAACATTGATTAATGCCAATCAAACACTTGGTTTAACACCAATGAATGTTGCCGAACTTGGCTGTGACTTTCTAGTTGCATGTGGGCGAAAATGGCTACGCGGCCCTGAAGGATCAGGTATTTTATACGTACGAGAAGCGCTCATTCCAACATTGACGCCCATTATGATTGGCTGGGGCAGCACCCAGTGGGATTATCAGAACAATGCCTATTCTTTTTTAGAAACAGCTAAACGTTTTGAGCCAGGTTGTCCGATCATTCCCAGTATTTTCGGATTAGGGGCAGCTATTGATTATGCGAACAATATTGGTATCCATCACATATATGAACGCGTACAACAGCTAACAAACTATTTAATTGAACAGCTTGCAACGATTCCAGGCATTGTCTTATATGGCCCGCAAAATAATGCTTATCGATTATCGATTACACCGTTTAATATTGAAGGGCTGTCACCAGATGATCTAACCAATGCTTTAGCAGAACGTGGGGTCATCATTGAAGCGGGCACATTTATGGCGAATACCATTATGGAACGCAATCAAATTACTAAAATGGCCCGTTTTTCGCCACACTATTTTAATACGTTTGAAGAAATCGACACGGCTGTGTCCATCATGAAAGACATCCAAACAAAGGCTCAAGATAGACATTAACTATCTTGAGCCTCTTTTTCATGCTTATTCATGATACAATTTAAAGCTGTATTGATCGAAATAACGTTGAATATTCATTGCTCCGTATTGAAGAACATTCACCATTTCAGGTAACTTCTCCTCTGTTGGCTTACGATAAATAGGGCCAGCAATTGTTAAAGAGGCAATCACTTCTTTTTTACTATTAAAAAGAGGTACACCTAGCCCAAATACCGAGTGAGAATATTCTCCCGTCGAAAAGCACCAGCCTTGCTGTTGTATTTTTTCTAAATCAGCTAGCATTTCATCAGGGTCAGTAATCGTTTCAGGAGTTAATCTTTTCATCCCATGCTCCATGATCTCCTTTTTTCTCTCTTCAGGTAGATAAGCCATGATGACTTTACAAGATGCCCCAATATGTAGCGGTGTCCGCGTGCCAATCGACACCGAAAACTTAATGGTTTGAGAGCTCTCAGCTATTTCCACTGTGACACCATCCGTTCCATCTAGCCATGTTAAAAACACGGATTCTTTGATGGTATCTGCAAGGTTTATCATAATTGGTAAAACAAAGTCAGAAAGATTTAATTTATCTTTAACCATCTGACCATATTCTAGAAAGCGTAGCCCCAATTCATATTTTTTTGTCTCAGGATTTTGAATAAGAAAGCCTTGTTTTTCGAAGGTCGCTAAAATCCGATAAATAATCGAGTGACTAATATCCATCTCTTTCGCTAGCTCACGTACACCCCATGTAGGATTTTCCTTATTAAAATATTTCAGAACCTCCAAGGAGTTATCTAATGTTTTTAATGTCATTTTACACCTCAAATGTCTCTATAATAGAACCGTATTTTGATTATAAAATGAAGCCGGACAATTTTCAATAAATTCAACTATTTTACAATTAGATTTTAAATGAATTATTGTATTCAAGCAGTTAATAGGGTCATCCAAATTGCATAGAGCATGGCTATCCAGCAAAAATAGAAGGCTATCCACCAGAATCCTCATTCTATCCGTCACATATTGAGTTTTATCCGCCAGTTTGCGTATTCTATCCAATAAAAAATCAACCCACCTCTTAAAAGGAGCGTTGATTTTTTACATTACTATTAGCTACTCATTTTTCTGCTGGATACCCTGTACTAATTTTTCTTGAATCCGTAAGTATTGGGCAATTTCCTCATCATCTAATACGTCAAAAAGCTGTACAAAGACCTCTTTCCCGATGGATTGAGCCTTTGCTAAAGCACTTTGACCCTCAACTGTAATTTGTAAGCGAATCGTGCGACGGTCGGATGGATCATACAGTCTTTCTGCTAATCCAAGCTTGACCAACTTTTCAGCAATGCTCGTCATAGCACCTTTTGTATAGCCGATCGTTTCGGCTAATTCTGCTTGTTTTTGCGGGCCTTTGCCATGTAGCTCGTTTAAAACTAAAATAGGTGAAATTCCTAAAGGATATGGAAACGCTTTTGTAAAACGTATAATATTGGCATTATTCACCTGCTCAATCATATGAATCAGTTTAAAAATATTTGTCTGTTTCAAAAAAATCCTCCTCAAACGCCGAGCATTAATGAAGCATTAGTGAACCCCCATCCACCATAATCGTTTGACCCGTGATGTATTGGGAATCGTCAGAAGCTAAGAAAACAGCTACACGGCCGATATCTTGCTCAGTATCACCAAAACGACCTAGTGGGATTTTACTTCTAACCGCTTCATAATATTCTGGCTGTGCTTTTGCCCATGCCTGTACACCTGGTGAGTCAGCAAGCGGACTAATGATATTGACATTAATACCAAAACGTCCCCATTCATTTGCGGCAACACGTGAAATGCCGCGAATGGCTTCCTTAGCAGCGGCATAAGCTGCCTGTGTTTCATGACCTTGAATGCCTGCTCCAGATGCAAAGTTAATAATATTACCCTTTGTTTCTTTTAAATGTGGTAGTGCTGCTTGCATTAAATAGAAGGTTGGATAAAAACCTGTCCCAAATGACAAGTCAAGATCTGCTTGTGTAGTTTCTTCTATTGTAACTTGTTTAGCAGCATGAGCGTTATTAACTAGCACATCTAGTTTACCGTATTTTTCTACGACTGTATCAATAATTTTTGGTAATTCATCGCGTTCCATTAGATTCGCCTGTAAAAACATAGACTGTGGAGACATTTCTTGTAATTCTTTTGCCATTGCCTCGCCTGCTTCTGCATTTAAATCCACAATTGTGACAATCGCCCCTTCCTTTACCATAGATTTTGCCATTCCACTACCAATACCACCTGCACCACCAGTAATGATGACTACTTTGTTTTGTAGTTTACCCATTGCAACAACATCTCCTTCTTGTTTGTCTGTAAATAGTTTAACATTAAACTATTTAATTTTAAACTAAATTACTTCAGATAAAAAAGCCTATTCTGGTTAATCCAAAATAAGCTTTTCTAAAATTGACCTTTCCTGCAGGATCGTGCTGATTACTTTTTTCAAGCCCTCTATTTCTGATTTGATATTACACCAAATATAGACCCTTTAATGTATGGTTGTCCTTGTAATGACTGCAATTGTTCTGGTGTACCAGTTACTACCGCTCCAGTTATTTTCACATCACTTTTCTCCAGGGTCCCATTTTCCCCTATTAAAGCTTGATAAACCTGGTTTGTTTCCCACTCAAAGTTCTTGCCTTTACGAAGAAGCTCAATGTTTCGAATAAAGGTGTCAACCTCGTCGCTTGAAGAACGTCGGGGTTTTGGTTTGGATTGCTCTGATTGGAAGCCGTAAATGTACGGATGATTAGCTGCAATCGTATGCTGTCCTTGCTTAATAAAATCTAGCGTATCATCTGTATAAGCATCCACCCACCACCAATCTACTTGCACTTCAGGCGGTAGCTTGCTTTTAATGTCGTCAAAACGATAGGCATTATCAAAAGAAATAGCTAATTCTACTAAAGTATTTTTCTCCAATTGATTCAGTTCACTAATATTATCTTTATAATGATCGTATGCAATTTTAGGGTGATAAAAAAACATTTCTCGATCACCCGTGTAGTCATTAAACCGTTCGAATTGATGTGTTTCTGCCAGTGATTCTGAACCTTCTATTTGGATGGAGCTAGAAAAGGAAGTGAATGTAAGCGTTCCAAACAGATTATAATCACTTTCGATAGGCTTCCAAATATAGGGTCGATGCTGATCTCCAAGCACCTTATAGGTTGTTGTTGTTATTTTTCCTCCAAGCAAATGATCGTCATAAACCTGATTACTAATTTGAACATTGGGCGCACTTATTTCGTTAAATAAATGAATATCATCCATTACTTTTTGAGCACTATTTAACGATAAAGTCCTCAGCCCATACCATAAGGCTATTAGCACAATGGGTGTAACAATCAATGTAATCCCAATCATTTTGACTGTTGACCAAAACCTTGCCCTTCTCATTATTTTTTTCGTTTGTTTATCATCAAACAAAAATTCATTTTCTTCTTTATTCATCATGAATATCCTCCTTAAATCGTTCAGTAAATTCTTCCCTAGCACGTCTGACATGCGTTTTTAGTGTGTTTTCATTCTTATTCATCAAGGCTGAAATTTCCTTATACGATAATCCCAGCTCATATTTCAGGATTAATAATTCCTGATGCAAGATGGATAGCGTTTCGAGTGTGTTCTGTATGTCCTTTAATTTTTCTTTTTTTAGCATCTGGATCTCAGGAATATGAATGAATGAAGTCAATTGACTTTCCTCTAATTCTGTTGTTGGATGACGTGTTTCTTTTCTCTTGAGATCATAAAATTGATTGGTTGCTACACGATATAACCAGCTCATTACTTTGTCTGACTGAATTCCATTTTTATGTAATAAAAATTTATAACATGTATCTTGGACGATATCTTCTGCATCCTCATGGGCTAACCCACGTTTTCTCAAATAACGATATAGCAGCGTTCCTGCTTGCTGTAGAAACGCATTCATTGATTGCTTTACCATGTCCACCTCCCTTCTGCCTATACAACGCAGAACGCCATGAAAAGTTTACATATTACAAAAAGTTCCCATTAAATATTTTAGTTTACCGAAAACAAACTACATTTATTTTCAAATACATACAAGCATCTTTTTTATTTGACAAGAATATACTGTAGCAGCTAGCTAAAATCACTTTCAAGAAAGGAGTTGTGGATGATGGGTGCTAAATGGATAAAGGTTTCAGTCTTTTATTTATTGATTGTTTTTGCTTTTGGCCTGTTTATGCATTATACGGTTCAACTTCAATGGAAGGCGACACATGCTCATATTGGTGTGGTAGGTTGGCTGACTACTGGATTCATTGGTTTAATTTATTCGACTTATAAAGATGCTGCGGAGACAGGTCTTGCCAAAGCACAGTTCTGGCTTTACAATCTCGGTTTACCATTCCTTTTTGTTGGCATGATGATGGTGTATTGGGATGTACCACGCTGGTTATTTGAGCTTTTCGTATCAGGTGGTGGCATTGCTGTAGCACTGTCCGTTCTGTTATTCTTTGTCAATGTCTTTAAATATGTAAGATAAATAGGAAAGCCCCGCTTCAGTTGAAGTGGGGCTTTCCTATTGTTGAAAAACAAAACCATCAATAGAATTTTTGTGAAAGGTGAAAATGGTTTCCGTTGCAGGCTACTTGCTTTCCTGTGGGCGAGCGCCGAATCGCTTCCTCCGCTACCGCTCCGTGCAGGGTTTCGCCTGTCTCGCTATCCCACGGGAGTCAAGTAGCCCTCCACTCCAACCTACAAAATGTTAACT
>NZ_JBHERJ010000057.1:0-438 GCF_043359455.1 Lysinibacillus sp. PWR01
GATTCCACTTTCTTATACACGATCTCTTAGGACCCAACATACTAAACTGATTCCTCTAAGGGTATGAAGTTAGCCGGTTTTATATACGGACTCACAAATGGTCCCAGAGGCTGGTCGACTTTTCTTCACTTCTACTATAAAAAAATAGTAGCACAAACCATGGCCTTGGTTTGTACTACTAATGTTAGTATGTTTCATAGTGTTGAAAAACAAAACCCTCAATAGAATTCATTGTGAAAGGTAAAAATGAATTTCCGTTGCAGACTACTTGACTCCAACCCATGAAAATATTGCCCAATTATCAATGTTTGTCCAATAAAGTGCAGGTGTTCTCTACTCTTTATGAAGAGGGGTTGTCACGCATCACTTCTCCACATGGAAAATAAGAGTTTATCCCCTCTAAGAATACAGATAATGGGCGATTTAATCGCTATGCTG
>NZ_JBHERJ010000059.1:0-7353 GCF_043359455.1 Lysinibacillus sp. PWR01
GCGAGACAGGCGGAGCGGTAGCGGAGGAAGCGATTCGGCGCTCGCCCACAGGAAAGCAAGTAGCCTGCAACGGAAATCCATTTCTACCTTTCAATTGACTGTTTTGTTTTTCAACACTAAAGTTCTGTAATGAAAGCGAAGCGACAGTCACAAGGGTTTTAATAGAAAAGTTATTTCATCCGTTAATAACTACTAACATCAGGTCCTAGAAAGGGGAGGGATTTGCGTGCAAGTACCACGTATGGAGATGACACGTCAAGGTATCCAACTCCACATGAAAACGATTCCTGCTGAGCAGCGAATAGAGCAAAAGCCTGCTGATTTACAAATCGAACAACCAGCAGCCGTTCTAGAAATAAAAACGACTAGACCCACATTAAATATGGACAGAAGTAAATTTTTGGGGGATTTGGGGTTTAAAGAAATGGGCGTAGTCATAGCGGAATATGCGGATAAAGGACGTAAAGATTTACTTAGTGGGATTGCGCGTCGTGCTCAAGAAGGAAGGAAGTTGATGTTAAGTGCGGGAAAAGGACAGGGAGCACAGCCCATTCAGTCCATTGCAAAAGAAAACTACGGACCGAAACGACCTGGCCCATATAATATTAAATTTATCCCTTCTTATCAATCGATTAAAATACAATACAAACCTAGTAGTGTAGACATCCAGGTACAACCTCAAAAACCAAAAATTGATGTGATGATTCAAAAACCAATTCATGAATACACAAAAGGCAAAACACAAATCGATGTTTTACAATATCCATCAATAACGATTAATTGGACTATTTAAAGGAGAATTTGATGAAAATACAAACAGCTTACTGGAATGAACTTGAAATTAATGAAGCAGACATGATCTACTTTCAGCATGGGCTACCAGGATTTGAAGAAGAACGACAATTTGCCATGTTGCCCATCTCTGACGAAAGTATTTTTCAAGTGCTACAATCCGTCAAAACAAAGGAACTGGCATTCATTGTGACGAGTCCGTTTATCGCAGTGAAGGACTATAGCTTTGACTTAGAGGAAGCCACAATCGAAGCTTTACAAATTCAAGAGGTTCATGAAGTGGCTGTTCTAGGCATCGTGACTTTAAAGGATACATTAACGACTTCTACCATTAACTTAACAGCACCGATTGTTTTGAATACAACAAACAAACAAGCAAAACAGATTATTTTAGATAATAATGCATTTATGATTCGTCACCCATTAAACATCCCGAAAGAAGAGGGGTGAAGCTATGCTCGTACTATCAAGAAAAGTAGGGGAAACAGTATGGATTGGTGATGATATTGAAATCGTCATCACAGAGATAAAAGGTGACTACGTTAAAGTAGGTGTACGTGCCCCTAGAACAATCGATATTATTCGAGGAGAGCTACGTCATGATGTAAGTGAAGCAAACGTGGAAGCAGTCGCAAAGTCGATTGATTTTTTTAAGAATAAATAATGGAGAACCGTTAAACTGAAATGCTCCCCATTAGGTAGACAGATTAAAAAGTAAAATCTGTTTATCGATGGGGAGCTTTTATGTCTAATCAGAGATTTGCAACAGAGACAAAATTATTAGCGATTCAATATGTAGAGGAAAGTCTTTATACAAAAGAAGAAGTTTGTCGAATGTTTTCCGTTAATCTAAGTAGTTTAAGTGTTTGGCATACTAAATTTATTGTTGGTGGAGCTGAAGCACTTAATTCTACGCTAAAGAGGCCGAAGAGAAGGCTGTGGTAGATTATATATACATCCAGTAACTATACGATGTTAGAGGCGCTCTAAAAGTATGGGATTAGCGAATTATCGGTATCAAAAAGTTGTTGAAAATCTATATTAGTCATAGTGAAATAAAATATTTGGGTAAAGGAATGAGCCAAACTATGACGAAAGGAAGAAAAAAACTGTAGAAGAGCGCATTGAAATCGTGAAAGCTTGCCTAACGAACCGAAAAAATCACCAACAAGCGGCAGCTCAATATGAGGTGTCCTACCAGCAGGTGTATCAATGGGGACGTAAGTTTAAGTTGGACGGAGAGTATGTGTAAAAAAATGGATTAGCACGCAAATTTACTGCGGAAAAACCAAATTAAAAATGGTGTACAGATGTAATGGAATTTAAAAATGGTCCATATAAAAAAGCCAATTTAAGTGTGGCTAGATTTGTTTGATCAGTCAATTGTGTGCTATGTTTTAGGGCATTCGAATAACAATGGACTCGTATTAAATACCATCAAACCTGCAATTCGAAGGTTAGCTGAAGATGAATGTCCGATTTTACAGAGTGATCGTTTTTTTCAATATACCTCGAAACAGTTTAAGCAAATCATACAAGAAGCAAAAATAGTACATAGCATGTCGAGAGTAGGTCGCTGCAGCGATAACGGACCGAATGAAGCATGTTGGGGCACATTAAAAGTAGTGAAGTATTATTTATAGAAGTTTGAAGTTTGCGACGTATGAGGCACTAAAACACGCTCTTGATACCTATATCAAATTCAATAACAATAATCGTTCAAGAAACACTACACGGCTTGGATCCTTTAGAATACAGGAATCAAGCCGTTTAAAGCATTTTATTATTTCCACTGTCTACTTGACAGGGAGCAGTTTAAGCTACAGCAAGTTCTTTTTTGTTCACAGAATAACAATATTTTAGAATTCCTAAAAAATATTTTATAAAATGTCTTAAACAATTTGAACTTCAAACGATAATAATAGTGTAAGCAAGTGATACTAGCCCGGCCGGATAGCATCTCTTCTTCTAAATACATTGATCGCTCACAAGGACGTGAGCGAAAAAACATTCCAAGGAGGAACGTATTATGAGAATTAACACGAATATCGCAGCTTTAAACACACACCGCCAATTAACGAATGCAGCTAATGCCCAATCAAAATCAATGGAGAAATTATCTTCGGGCTTCGCAATTAACCGTGCTGCAGATGACGCAGCAGGTCTTTCAATTTCTGAAAAGATGCGTGCTCAAATTCGTGGTCTTGAACAAGCTGGAATTAACGCGCAAGATGGTATTTCTTTAATTCAAACAGCGGATGGCGCGCTAGGTGAAACACAAGAAATTTTAAAACGTATGCGTCAGTTAGCAACTAAATCGGCAGATGGAACAAAAACTGAGGATGACCGTCAAGCTTATCACAAAGAATTAGAGCAATTAAAAACTGAAATCGACCGAATTTCTGAATCGACAGAATTTAACACGAAAAAACTTTTAAACGGAGATTTAAGCAAAGACGGCTCTCTTAAAGTTGGCGGCAATGTTGTCGGTGTAGCGACTGTCGTTGGTGGTGAAAACCCTGTTACTGCTACTAAGTACCAAGTAAATGGTGGTACTACTGATTCTGGTACAGGACAAATAAAGATTGAAGGAGCTCAGACGTCTGCACTGAATGATGTCAAGCTTAGCTTCAAGCTAGGAGCCGATACGCAAGATCCTACAGCTTACTACGATGCAGACAAGAAAGAGCTTGTTATTACATTATCTGCTAAAATGGACTCTAATACCGATGCTAAACTACAAACAGCTATTGGTACAGCAATAAAATCTTCTGGTTTAGTTGAAAAGGCAAGTGATGGTAAGTATTATTACAAATCAACAGGCGATGAATTCCAAGATGATGGCTCAGACTTTAAATTTACTGGATTTGACACTAAAGTCACTGCAGCTACAGATAAAATTATTAAACAAGAACAAATTGATGAATTAAATAAATCATTAACATACCTAAATGGAGCAGCTGCTGTAACGGGAGCAGCAGGCTTCGCAGAAAAGTTCCAAATTGGTGATAAGCCTGGTGACACACTTACAATTGCATTTACGCAAATGAAAAATAAAGACGGAGATACTGTTAACGATTTATTAAATGGTTATACGTTTAAGTTTGTAGCTGGCAACCAATCTTACATCCAAACAGCTGTAGATGATCACGATAAAACGATTACAGTTGCCCTTTCTTCTGAAAAAACATTGAATACAGCTGATGATATTAAAAATGCATTAAAAGGCTTAGTTGTAAATGGTGTAGCATTAGATGATTCAAATATGACATTTACAGTAAATGGTACAGGTGACTTAGCTCCAGGTAAAGGCTTCGATGGAAGCAAATTCGCGAATCAAGGAAAAATTGATAATGACGGATTAACATTACAAATCGGCGCCAATAATGCTTCAGAACAACGCCTTAAGTTAAATATTGAAGACATGAGTGCAAAAGCTTTAGAAGTGAATAAAATTTCAGTTGCTACACAAAAAGGAGGAGCTGATGCGATTTCTGTAATCGATAAAGCATTAGCTGCTGTTTCAAGCCAACGTGCTACATTCGGGGCTGTACAAAACCGCTTAACTCACACAATTAAAAACTTAGAAACGACTGGTGAAAACTTATCGGCAGCGGAATCTCGTATTCGCGAAGTAGATATGGCGAAAGAAATGATGGAACAAACGAAAAATTCGATCCTTTCTCAAGCAGCACAAGCAATGTTAGCTCAAGCTAATCAGCAGCCACAAGGCGTATTACAATTATTACGTTAATTTTAAAAACACAAGGGACTCTAGCAATGCTAGGGTTCCTTTTTCATTCATTCAGAAGATCATTTACATACACCATTAAAATTATTATTACCTATCTAATTTTTTGCTGCAAACTGTAATCAATCATAAGGATTGACCGATAATAAAGGTAGCTTAATTGAAGGAGTGAATGATATGTCAACCAATCAAAAGAAACAACGAATGCTTGTACCGCAATATATGCAACATTTTTCTTGCATTGGCTCTGCCTGTGAGGATTCTTGTTGTATAGGGTGGAACGTTAATATAGACGAAGATACATATAAAAAATACAAAAGGTCGCGGAACGAAGAATTAAAGCCGTTATTTGAAGAAAATATAAAAAGACAGCGTTCTCGTACAACAAAAGACTCGTTTGCAAGAATAAAAATGGATAATAGCGGTAGATGTAGCTTCTTGTCGGAGGAAAATTTATGTAAAATACAATTGAACTTAGGAGAAGAATATTTATCGAATACTTGTACGATTTATCCGCGCATTCCGAAACGCGTAAATAATGTAATCGAGAAATCTGCTACGATGTCATGCCCGGAAGCGGCGAGATTAGCTTTATTAAATCCAGAGGGAATAGAATTTGACGAAATAGAAGAGCCGATGAATTCTCGCCAACTATTGATGCGAACGATCGATACGCAAGCATTACACGTTAGCAATAAGGTGGAAAAATATTTTTGGGAGTTACGTATATTTACGATCCAATTGTTACAAAATCGTGCGTACACATTAGATGAAAGAATCATTATTTTAGGACTTTTTTATCAAGAAATTCAAAAGCTTGTTGATGAAAAAAATATCCACGACATTCCAAGTAGTATTGCAAAATATATGAATTTAACGGCAGATAATACCTTGAAAAAGTGGATTGATGATATTCCGTCACAATTAGCGATTCAAATTAAGCTATGTAAGGAGCTCGTTGACTTCAGGTTCAATTACACTATTTCAGGTGCGCGTTATTTAGAGTGTTTAACTGAGGTGCTTAATGGTCTTCATTTTACTGAAGAAAATTCAATAGAAAATATAGAAATTCAATATCGCAAAGCAATGACGGGTTATTATAAGCCGTTTATGCAAGAGCATGAATACATTTTAGAAAACTATTTAGTAAATAATGTGTTCAAAAATTTATTCCCGCTTGAACAAAAAACGGTTTTTGAAGATTATGTAATGCTTGTTGTGCATTATGCGTTAATTAAGTTGCATTTAATCGGAATGTCGGGCTTTCATGAAGGGTTGACAACTGATTTAGTTATTAAATTAATCCAATCTTTTTCAAAAACAATAGAGCATAATAATATGTATTTAAACAGAATATTAAGTATTTTAAAAGCAAATGAAGTTACATCAATGTCTTATATGGCAATTCTGATAAAAAACTAGTGAGGGTGGAAGATGACAAATTTAAAAATAGAAGATATCCAATTAGTGCGGGAGTATTTAGCACTGTTAGAAACAGTTGAGGAAGGTTTAGCGTACGTTGTTGCTAGCTATTCTGATCTTATGAAAACCGAGAGCGATACAGTTTTAATGGATGTTTTACTTGCATTTTCAAGCATTATTCAAACGAATCAAGTCTTTGAGTCAATTTTTGAACAAGAAGGGGCCATTGTTAATTTGGTGCGTGATTTTAGTAATGTAACGAATTCCGCGTTCCAATTAGAAGAAAATTTATTGGATCGAAATATTAAATTTAGAATAGCAAAAGATAATATTACGCCATTGTTTAATGCTTGGAAAAAAGAGGCACAAGTCGTTTTAGGACCACTAGTTGCGCAATAAAGTTTGAATAGATGCATAGAAAATGCAAATATAAAGCCCGAATTTTCCGAAATAATGAATTGTAGGATTAAACAATCGAAGGAGTTTACGAGAGATATTGCGAAAATATCAATGATGTTGAGTCAAAGTCAAGTGTAGCAGGAGGCATCATTAGCAGTAATGAGTAGGGCAATGGGTGCAGCGCAGCAACAAGGAAATACAGTAGTACAGTTGATGGATAGAGCCAATGTGCAGCAATTGCAATATGCAGCGCAACCACATCTTGGTGGAAATATTGACATAAGTGTATAAGTGAATAAAATAATTGTGTGAAATGTAGAGGCTGGGACATAACTAGCTTCAATTAGTGAGAAATCCAAATTTGAATTCATTCAAATTTGGATTTCTCTATTTTTTATGTTGTCTCCATACCTAATGGCTGTGAATTTTCTTAAATTCACAGCCATTAATGCCAGACCTATTTCATTTTTAACCTTCGATTTTCCTCGAACAGAAAATCGAGTGAAACGCAAATTAGCTTTCAAGAATCCAAAAACTGGTTCCACATCAATTTTGCGTTGACGATAAATGGTACTCGTTTTTTCTTCTGAAAGCTTTGTTCTTACATATTCTTTTTGCTGTTCCCACTTCTCATTCACTATTAACTTACGATTATTTCCTTCTTTTGCTTTTGTACATAATGAACGAAATGGGCATTCGGAACAGTCTTCACATTCGTATACCTTAAACTCGCGCGTGAAATCATATTGATCCGTTCTCGTGGTACGATATTTAAATACAAGCTGTTGTTGGTTTGGACATGTGTATTGATCATTTTCTTCATCATAATCCCAGTATGCTGTATTGAATTCGTTTTGTTTATACTTTTTCTTTTGTTCTTTTAAATACAAGTTATACGTAATTAAGGCTTCTCGTTTACGATTCGAAAGGATATCATCATAATTTTGTTCGCTTCCATATCCAGCATCTGCGACGACGTGTTTTGGTAG
>NZ_JBHERJ010000005.1:0-58394 GCF_043359455.1 Lysinibacillus sp. PWR01
AAAGTACTGTTCTCATTTTTGGAGAACAGTACTTTTTAATTAGGCAGCTCTTACTTTCTTCATCATGTGCACAATGATTGTGATGGAAAAAGCAATCACTAAAAAAAGGAAGAATAAATAATGTGGAATATGAATATTGAAAACACTCACTAACATTTTCAAGCCGATGACACCTATAATAATGAAGGCCGTTGCTTCAAGCTCTGGAATTTTTTCGATGATGATTAAAAAAACACCTGCAATGGTCCTCATCATTAATATCCCTAGCATCCCTCCAATTAAAAGCACCCATACTTGATCTGATACCGCAAAGGCAGCGAAGATGGAGTCAATTGAAAAAGCAATATCCATGAGCTCAACAGAAATGACCGTTGCCCAAAAGGTGCCAAAAAGACGCACCATCCATCCCGACCTCTTTACCTCCTTCACACTATCCTCATTCCCTATTTGGAGGAAATGAGCCACACAGAGCCACCCCAAATATAAAGCACCTAATACTTTAATAAACCAAAATTCTACAAGATAAACACCTATGCCAATAAATAAAAATCTAAAAAAATAGGCACCTAGCATACCGTACATTAATGCCCTTTTTCGTTGTTTATCTGGTAAATGTTTCACTAGTACCGCTAATACCAGTGCATTATCTGCCGACAGCAATCCTTCTATAATAATTAATGAGGATATTAGTCCCCAGGATACAGGGTCCATTAATACTTCTTGCCACATCGCCCAATCGAAAAATTTCCAATATGTAGATAAAATCCCTTGAATGATGTCCACTACTTACCCTCCTACTTGTCCTAACCTAATCTAGTATATGCTTGGCCATTATTGTTATGAGAGTTTTATTTTTTGGATTTGATTCAACAGAGTTTAAATGATTTTCTTCACTTAAAATGTACTATTTCGAGGTCTGACACATCGCTTTTTTTACAAAAAAATAGGCTATATCAAGATAAAACGCTTACATCTCCAAATAGACACGGAAAATTTAGAATTTACTAAAAATTACTCCCAAAAAGCAAATAAAGTGTGCTATCATAGATAAATGTTTTAAACGTATAACGGAGGATGAATACTATGGAAGTTGCTGATACTAGAACCGTGCAAGTGGAGAATGTCCTGATTGCACATCATTTTTTAAAAGATGTAGTTGTGCACACACCACTACAAAAAAACGATTATTTATCCGAGAAATACGGAGCTAATATTTATATTAAACGCGAAGATTTACAGCATGTACGCTCATTCAAGCTTCGTGGTGCCTATTATAAAATTAAAAAAATCGAGGATGAAGCACGCAATGCTGGGGTTGTCTGTGCAAGTGCAGGCAATCATGCACAAGGTGTAGCTTATGCCTGTGCCCAATTAAAAATTCAAGCAAGCATTTTTATGCCTCAAACAACGCCGAAGCAAAAAATAGACCAAGTGCGTATGTTCGGACGTGAATATGTGGAAATTATTTTGGCAGGAGATACATTCGATGATTCTGCTGAAAGCGCCTTGAGCTATTGTGAAGAGCATAGTAAAATCTTCATTCATCCATTTGATGATCTCGATGTCATTGCCGGTCAAGGAACGGTAGCGGTAGAAATTATGAATGATATGGAGGAGCCAATCGACTACGTATTCGGTAGTATTGGTGGTGGCGGCTTAATGTCAGGCGTGTCTGCCTACATTAAAAACCTCTCTCCTTCTAGCAAAATTATTGGTGTGGAGCCTGCAGGTGCTGGTAGTATGAAGGCTGCCTTTGCTGAAGGTGGCACAGTTGCTCTTGATTGGATTGATAAATTCGTTGATGGTGCTGCTGTAAAATGCGTCGGTCACCACACTTACGATGTTTGTCGTCGCTATTTAGATGATATTGTTCTTGTACCTGAAGGCAAGGTATGTACGACCATTCTAGATTTATATAATAAACATGCGATTATTGCCGAGCCTGCTGGAGCATTATCAGTGGCAGCTCTTGATTTTTATAAAGAAGAAATTAAAGGTAAGTCAGTCGTTGTCATCATCAGTGGTGGTAATAATGACATTGGACGGATGCAGGAGATTAAAGAAAAGTCACTTATTCATGAAGGCTTACTTTACTATTTCATCGTCAGCTTCCCTCAGCGTGCAGGAGCATTACGTCAATTCCTCACTAGTGTACTTGGACCAAACGATGACATTACTACCTTTGAATATACGAAGAAAAACAATAAGGAAAGTGGCCCTGCACTCGTCGGTATTGAGCTAGGTGATCGTGCTGAATATGAAGGACTACTTGCCCGAATGGATGAATTCGGCTTCAAGTACAAAGAAGTAAACAACGACATTCAACTATTTGGTTTACTCGTTTAACATAAAGAGTCTCACTTCTCTGCAAGTGAGGCTTTTTTATTGTGATAAAGTTTATCAAACGTTTTATCGCCCTAAACAAAAAACGCCCATACAAGTGTATGAGCGTTTCATCATTAACCTAAAAGAGCACGGTCTGAATTCATTTTTTCCCCACGAATGCGTTCAAACTCAGCCATTAAATCAGGGATTGTTAATTCATGTTTGCGATCTTCACCAACTTCTAAAATGATTTGGCCTTTATCCATCATAATAAGACGATTGCCTAAATCTAATGCTTGTTGCATATTGTGCGTTACCATTAATGTCGTTAAATTATCTTTTTCCACTAAGTACTTCGTAATACGAGTAATTAATTCTGCACGTGATGGATCAAGTGCAGCCGTATGCTCATCCAGCAATAAAATAGATGGCTTTGTGAAGGTAGCCATTAAGAGCGACAAAGCTTGACGTTCCCCACCTGAAAGTAAGCCTACTTTTGCAGAAAGGCGATTCTCAAGATTCAAACCAAGCATCTCTAGTGATTCTTTAAAAAATTCACGACGCTTTTTATCCACACCATTACGTAGCCCTCTATGCTTATTGCGAGAGTATGCTAGAGCTAGATTTTCTTCAATTGTCATCGTAGGTGCCGTTCCCGCCATTGGGTCCTGGAAGACACGACCAATGTATTGAGAGCGTTTATATTCAGGCAAACTTGTCACATTATTACCATCAATTAACACTGTCCCGAAATCAGGTGTTAAAGCACCTGAAATCATATTCATCATCGTTGATTTACCTGCACCATTACTACCAATGATTGTCACAAAATCACCAGGCTTTAAGTGTAGGTTAATCTCTGCAAGTGCAATTTTCTCATCTGGTGTTCCCTCATTAAATACCTTATTAATACCATGTAATTTAAGCAAGGCCTTTTCCTCCCTTCTCTACTGTTTTTACTTACGAAAGTTCTGCAGCACGCTTGGCTTTACGTTTACGTTCCTTACTCTTATTGATAATTTGCGGTAAAATCAGCGCCAAAATAACGATGATAGCCGTAATTAATTTCATGTCTCCTGAATCAAGAAAATCTACACGTAATGCTAATGCTAATATAATACGATAAATGATGGCTCCTGCAATGACGGCAAAAGTTGTACGAATAATGGTTTTAGTCCCAAAAATAGCTTCACCAATAATAACGGATGCAAGACCGATCACAATCATACCAATCCCCATACTTACATCTGAAAACTTCGAGTATTGTGCGATTAAAGCTCCAGAAAATGCGACAAGTGCATTGGAAAGTCCTAGCCCCAAAATGATAAGTGTATCTGTATTTGCTGAGAAGCTGCGAATCATTCGTTTATTATCACCAGTTGCTCGGATAGCTAGCCCGACCTCTGTCTTTAAGAACCAGTCTGCTATTAACTTAATTAAAATCGTGATGATTAATACGACAATCAGCACACTCCATGTACCTGGTACATGCTGAAAGCCCATGCCTTTTAATAGGTTATTAAGAGCAGCATCGATCCCTAAATTGCTCCAAAAAGCTTGAAACTTTGAAAAGATTGTTTCAGAGTTTAATAGTGGAATATTCGGGCGACCTATCGTATTTTCTGCAGTTAACCCCATGATGCGTAGATTAATCGAGTATAAAGCAATCATCATTAAAATCCCTGATAATAGTGGATTAATCTTTCCTTTCGTGTGAAGAATTCCTGTCATACATCCAGCAATAAATCCAGCAACAATTGCCACTAAAGTCGCTAAGATTGGGTGGTAGCCAAGCAAAACCATTGTTGCTGCCGTTGCCGCCCCTGTTACAAAGCTTCCATCAACCGTTAAATCCGGAAAATCTAACACCCGAAATGTTAAATATACACCAAGTGCCATAATTGCATAGATGATTCCTTGCTCCACTGCGCCAAATAATGCTAAAAACATCGTTGAATCATCTCCTAAATCTCTTAATTATTTATATCGCTTGTAAAATGAAGATAAAGCGGGGATAGTTCTCCCCCGCTTCGTTTTACTTTTCTAGAATTTCTGCACCCCAAGAATCTTTCATTTCGATTCCTAAATCATCCGCTACTTTTTTATTGATTAATAGTTTCAGATTTTGAGGATATTGTGCCGGTGTATCAGCAGGTGTTGCTTCACCTTTTAAAATTTTCACAGCCATTTGACCTGCTTCATAACCGATATCGAAATATTCAAATCCATAAGCAGCTAAACCACCACGTGCCACAGAATCTAATTCTCCTACGATTAATGGTAATTTATTCGTATTGGCAACATCAATTACCGATTCTAAAGCAGAAACTACTGTGTTATCAGTAATAATATAGAAAGCATCTACTTTACCAATTAGAGATTCTGTCGCTTGCTTTACATCTGCTGAAGTGGATGCTGATGCTTCTACCACCGTTAAACCTTGTTCATCCATAACCTTTTTCACTTCTGAAACTTGTGCAACTGAGTTTTGCTCACCCGCATTGTAGACCATCCCTACTTTTTTCGCACCAAGGTCTTTTAAGAATGCTACTGTTTTAGAAATCGTTTCAGGATGTAGATCAATTGTGCCTGTAATATTTTTCCCTGGCTTCTCCATTGAGTCGATTAACTGTGCACCAACAGCATCTGTAACCGATGTAAAAATAATTGGAATATCACTTGTTGCTGTTGCAGCTGCTTGTGCAGAAGGTGTAGAGTTAGCAAAAATTAAATCTACGTTTGCACTCACTAGATTGTTAGCAATCGTTGTGTTAAGGCTGTTATCTCCTTGCGCAATTTGTGGATCGTATTCAACTTTTAAGCCAGCATCTTCAATTGCTTTTTTAAAGCCTTCCGTTGCTGCGTTTAACGATGGATGCTCAACTATTTGAGTAATCCCGATTTTATATGTTTTATCGTCTGCATTTCCGCTCTCACTTGCATTGTTTGTTTCATTTCCTTTTGAATCTGTTGTACTAGAGCCACCACTACCACAAGCAGCAAGTAGTAACACTAATCCAAAAAGAAGGAATGATAGCTTCTTCACATTGCTTTTCACAAATAATCCCCCCGATTATGTTCTCAAATATCTACCGCACTTTATCCAAACAAAGTGTGAATGTATCGCTATATTATCGTTATTATCGAGCTCAGTCAACAACATTATGAATGTTCTGACTTTTAAAAGTGACAAAATATTTTAGTTTTTCATTCAATTTGGCGCTTTAAACCGCTAAACTACGCTGTTTTAGTTATTCTATTTCTTTTTTCAACATAGTAAAAAATATTTATGACAATTTTGCGACGATAGGACACTATAGACAAAGTCTGACATTTGACTTCTACTAGATATGTATAATAAAATATTTACTTGTGTGAAAGCACCGTGGTTCGTAACCATCCCACGAAAAAAAACTAAGGAGAAATGAATATGAAAATAAAATTTTTAGCAGCAAGTGGTATCATTGCGGCTCTCTATATTGCTGTGACCATGCTTGTTGCACCATTTGGTTTTACGGAGGTACAGTTCCGAGTATCCGAGATGTTTAACCATTTAGTAGCATTTAATCCACGCTTTGCCGTAGGGATTATTATTGGTGTATTGATCTCTAATCTATTTTCACCACTTGGCATTTACGATTTAGTGTTTGGTGTAGGTCATTCAATGATTACACTTGGCCTGTTTATTTTAATCTGTAAATTTGTCAAAAATATATGGGCACGTTTAATTATTAATACATTGCTATTTACATGCACCATGTTTATCATTGCCTTTGAACTGAACTTAGCCTTAGAGCTGCCATTCTTTTGGACTTGGCTAACAGTAGCAGCGGGTGAATTTGTTGTATTAGCTGTCGGTGCGCCGATTATGTATGCATTAAACAAACGCCTTCACTTTAATAATTTGATTTAACTGACGGGTCTTTTTAGATTCGTCTTTTTTCTTGACACTATTCTGAAAATATTCTACAATTCTTTCTAATAAATGCAAGGAAGAAGAGTAGTAGCAAGCATTGTTACTTCAAGAGAGCTGGTGGGCGGTGTGAACCAGTAGTACAGACTTGTGAATGGACTTCAGAGCAGCCTTATCAAATGTAAGGCCGATTTGCTCCCCGTTACCGGAGCAGGAAAGCGCGCAAAAATTGCGAATAAAGGTGGCACCACGGTTACTCGTCCTTTTTATGAGGGATTGGAGTGGCTTTTTTTTATGGGAAAATTAGCATAGAGGAGTCGAGTAAAGATGAGTACAGTAGTAGAGAAAAAGGGATATTTCGGTGAATTTGGTGGAAGCTTTGTTCCAAAGGAGCTTCAAAATGTTTTAAATATACTAGATGAGAATTTTCAAAAGTATAAAGAGGATGATGACTTTAAGCAAGAATTAGATTACTATTTCCGTGAATATGTTGGTCGTAAATCCCCACTTTATTTTGCAGAAAATTTAACAAAGCAATTGGGTGGTGCAAAAATTTATTTAAAACGTGAAGACCTTAACCATACAGGCTCACATAAAATCAATAATGTACTAGGACAGATCTTACTAGCCAAACGTATGGGAGCAAACCGCGTGATTGCCGAAACAGGTGCGGGTCAACATGGTGTAGCAACAGCTACAGCTTGTGCCATGTTTGGAATGGATTGCACGATTTATATGGGCTTGGAGGATACAAAGCGTCAGGCATTGAACGTATTTCGCATGGAGCTTCTTGGCGCGAAAGTCGTAGCGGTTGATAAAGGGCAGGGTCGCCTAAAGGATGCAGTTGATGAAGCATTTGCTGACTTAGTAGAAAACTATGAAACTACGTTCTATTTATTAGGTTCAGCAGTTGGTCCACATCCCTTCCCTACAATGGTTAAACATTTTCAATCCGTGATTAGCCGCGAAAGTCGTGAACAGATTTTAGAGAAAGAAGGAAAGCTTCCAACAGCGGTTCTTGCCTGTGTCGGCGGTGGTAGTAATGCCATTGGGGCATTTGCTGACTATATTGCAGACGAAGATGTTCGCCTTATTGGAATAGAGCCGGATCAAGCTGCTACCTTAAACGAAGGAACACCAGGTGAGCTACACGGCTTCAAATGCTTAGTGCTGCAGGACGCAGACGGTAATCCGCTCCCAACCTATTCAATAGCAGCTGGTTTAGATTATCCCGGTGCTGGACCTGAGCATAGCCATTTGAAAACAATTGGTCGTGCTGAGTATGTGACCGTGACCAATGAAGAAGTTTTAGAAGCATTCCAAGTACTTTCCAAGGTTGAAGGTATTATTCCTGCTCTTGAAAGCTCACATGCAGTCGCACATGCTCTAAAATTAGCACCAACTTTATTACCTGAGGAAAGCATTATTATTAATATCTCTGGTCGTGGTGATAAAGACGTTGAACAAGTTTTCCACATGTTAACTAAATAACTCAACAAAAGAGCGACTTCCGTTTAGAGAAATCGCTCTTTTAACTATACCAACGATCTAGGATAAAAATCTGCTACATTATCTCGCAGCTTTGCTTTCAGAAATTTTCCAACAGATGTCTTTGGAATTTCCTCTAAAAATACGACTGCATCTGGTACCCACCATTTGGCAAATTGATTTTCTAAAAAGGCAAGAAGCTCTTGTTCAGTTACTGATTGCCCCTCTTTCAATACCACACAAGCTAATGGACGCTCCTGCCATTTAGCATGAGGCATGGCAATGACAGCCGCTTCTAAAACCGCATCATGCGTCATCAGTGCATTTTCCAAATCAACAGAGGAAATCCATTCGCCACCTGATTTAATAAGATCCTTCGTACGGTCAGTAATTTTAATAAAGCCATCCTCTGTTCGTACTGCAATATCACCAGTATATAACCAGCCATCTCGATAGGCATCTGCTGTTCGTTCATCCCGATAGTATTCGTTAGAAATCCATGGACCTCTTAAACGCAATTCCCCCATTGTGTTGCCATCCCAAGGTACTTCACCCTTCTCATTAATGATACTAGATTCGATACCTGCCATCGTCATCCCTTGCATCGCTCGAGCTTCAATACGTTTTTCAATCGGCCAATCATCCATCCATGACATATAGTTGGAAAGTGCCACGATTGGTGTAGTTTCTGTCATGCCGTACACAACAATATAAGGAATTCCGTATTTTTCCTCAAATGTCCGAATGAGTCGGGTTGGTGAAGCCGAGCCACCACAACATATCGCTCTTAAAGAACTAATATCTCGCTCTTTCTTTTCCTGCTCCTGTAATGCGCCTATCCAAATTGTTGGTACACCAGCGGTTAATGTAACCTTTTCTTGTTCGATTAAATCCATTATTAACGCTGATGTAAATTGCGGACCTGGTAGAACTTGTGTAGCACCCACATTGACACTAGCAAAAGGTAACCCCCATGCATTTGCATGAAACATTGGCACAATTGGCATCACGACATCTCTTTCTGCAATCCCCATAGAATCAGACATACTCAGCATGTTGCTGTGTAATACTAACCCCCGATGTGAATAGACAACTCCTTTTGGATTCCCTGTCGTGGCACTTGTATAGCACATACCAGCAGGTGCTTCTTCATCAATATCCTCTGGAAATTGAAATTCTTCATCAGCAGTAGCTAATAACTCCTCATAAGATAAAACATTTTGTAATGTGGTCTTTGGCAAAGCTGTATCATCCGTCATAACAATATAGTGTTTCACTGTCTTTAGTTTTGGCGCAATATTTTCAATGATCGGTAATAAATCTACATCGACCATTAAAATCTCATCTTCTGCATGATTAATAATATAGATCAAATGCTCTTCTGATAAACGAATATTTACCATGTGTAAGATTGCCCCTGAGCAAGGTACAGCAAAGTAGGCTTCTAAATGCCGATGCTGGTTCCACGCAAAGGAGCCAACTTTCGTTCCTCTTGTCATCCCAAGCCTCGTAAGAGCATCTGCTAAACGACGCGTTCTTTTTGCCCACTGTCCATATGTTAAACGGTGTATTTTGTGTGGGCTTGTCCGTGAAATAATTGATTTTCTTGCAAAATAGCTCTCTGCTCGTTTGAAAAAACTAGTTAAAACTAATGGTGCTTGCATCATAAAACCCATCATCCCTTCATTTGTGAATTTTCCCCTTGTGAAATCGTCACAGCATCAATTTAACTGAATACTATTAATATTCCGAATATTATTATATTTTAATTCCATAATTTAATCTATATATTCCAATAATTTTCTTTTATATACATATAAAAAACGGATGAAGTCTAGTTCTTCACCCGTTGCTTATCTATTATGAAATTGCTTTTTTATGCAGTTTAATTTTCAATTTCTCTAACATATCTACCGTCATTTTAGCTAAATCATACTCTGCTTTGAAGCCCCACTCTTTTTGAGCCGCTTCAATATTTAAAGAGTTTGGCCAGCTATCTGCAATGGCTTGACGAACTGGATCTACCTGATAGCTCATTGTGAAATTTGGTAAGTGTTTCTTGATTTCGGCCGCGATTTGCGAAGGTTCAAAGCTCATAGCAGTAATATTAAAAGCATTGCGATGAACGAGCTTACTACCGTCCGCTTCCATTAAATCTACGATAGCTTGTAGAGCATCTGGCATGTACATCATATCCATGAACGTTCCTTCTTGAATATACGATGTATACTTGCCTTGTTCGATGGCTTCATAGAAAATTTCTACTGCATAATCTGTTGTACCACCACCTGGAGGTGTTACATAAGAAATTAATCCTGGGAAGCGTACTCCACGTGTATCAACACCAAAACGATTGAAATAATAATCGCATAATAACTCACCCGCTACTTTATTTACACCATACATGGTTGTTGGTCGTTGCAAAGTATCCTGTGGTGTATCTTCCTTAGGTGTAGACGGACCAAACGCACCAATTGAGCTTGGCGTGAAAAATTGCATATTTAGCTCACGTGAAACTTCCAATGCATTCATTAATCCGCCCATATTTAAATTCCACGCTAACAATGGATTTCTTTCTGCTGTTGCTGATAATAATGCTGCTAAATGCATCATTGTATCTGCACCGAAGTCCTTTGCTAAATCATGCATTCTTTGTCCATCTGTCACGTCCAATATTTCAAATGGGCCCTTAGTATGTTCAAGCTTTCTAATGTCTGTAGCAAGTATATTGTCCTCTCCATAAATACCACGAAGTTTTTCTACAAGCTCAGAACCAATTTGACCAAGTGCTCCAGTAACAATAATCTTTTTCATTTCCCAAAACCTCCACATGTGAACAATTGTACTTTCAGAAAGTACAAAAATATATTGATAAACATTGATTTAATAACACTTTCAATGAAATTCATTATAATGTGTTCGTTTTGAAAATACAACAATTATATTAATAATATTCCTTACAAGGAACATACAATCCCTTATTCACAGTATATGAGGACATAAAAAATATTGTGCTACAAAAATATATAAAACACAATTGTACATCTCAAAAATACACAGCATTTACACTTTCTTAAACTAGTTTTGTAACCATGCAAAAAAAGAATCTTCTTTGCTATTTTTTGCAAAGAAGACCCTTTTTAAATATTATTCTTTAATATTAAATTATATCGAAAAACGTTTGACAGCTATTTGCAAAACTTTTGATACTTTGCGCAATTCTTTAATATAATTATGGAACTGTTGCTGAGCTGTTAATTGATCAGCTGTTAATGCAGCTACATGCTTAGTAGACACGGCATTCGTATCGGATAAAGCTGTCAACATAACCGCATCCTGACTTACCGTCTTTGTATGATTGGCAATCTCTTGAACCGTAGCAGATACTTCCATAATATACGGCTTTATAGTATGTACTTTTTCTAAGATTTGATCAAAACTTGATGCCGTTTGTCCTGTGACAGCAACACCTTTTTCAGTCGCCACTAAAACGCCTTCCATCATTTGTACCGCATAGCTCGAATCTAAATGGATGTTCTGTACAATGGATGTAATCGTTTGTGTTGATTGAACGGTTTGCTCTGCAAGCTTACGTACCTCATTAGCCACTACTGCAAAACCTTTCCCATGCTCTCCTGCTCTTGCAGCTTCAATAGATGCGTTTAACGCTAGTAAATTAGTTTGTGCTGTTATTCTTTCTATTACTTCAATCATTTGGTCAATCGATGCTGCACGCTCAACTAGATTAAAAATTGCTGTATTAGATCTTTCAACCGCCTGCTTAATTGCTTGCATTTGCGTTAAATTAGCCTGTACAATTTCTGTTCCACTTTCTGCATCTCTGGCTGTTTTTTGTGCAAAACTTTCTACAACCTGAATCTTTTCTAAAATAACCTGTACATCATTTAAAACTTCCTCTAAGGAAGCCGTATTCGAAGCTAATTTATTAGAAGAAGCGGTCGTTGACTCGGAAATAGATTGTACATCCTTTGCTATTTTTAATGTCGTTGTTGATGAATGCTCAGAGGATTTCTGCAATTTCCCTGTCATTTCTTCTACTTCATAGGCACTGTCAGTAACAGTATGGAGTAGGCGTTTCACTTCAGTTACCATTTGATTGTAGGACAGGACTACTTCACCAAGCTCATCATGAGCCACGTAACTTGCGTTGGCAGTGAAATCACCCTGTTCTGCACGTTTTAATAATGACTTTAGTTGACGTGTTGGCACATTGACTGCCTTCGTTGCGATAAATCCGATAAGGATTACAAGCAAGACAACCGCTAAGCATACACCGCCTAGTAACCAGTAGCCAAATTGCACATCTTTTTGATAAGCCTGCTGTTGGTCTTTTGCTCTTTGAACTAAATAATTTTGCGTATCCTCTAATAATGTATGACTTTCCTGACTAATTGGTAAAAAAGTTTGCAAATAAAACTGATCTAGCTCACCATGGTTCAATTGCTTAAAGTCCTCAATGGCTTCTTCCTGCTTCTTCAGCAATGACTTATACTTCTTAATTTGATGACTCATCTTTTTATCAATTTCTTGGCTATCTAGATGCTCTAAAGGCTGTGCCATGTTTTGTAAAATGGCTGCCATTTCTTTATCGTCACCCTTCGAATCTACTATAAAATCTAATCGACGCTGTGATTCTTCTAGCTCATTTAGCCATCCAATTGGGACAAGTCCCTGTGTGTAACTCTCACTTGCATGCCACGACATTTTCCTTAAATAATCTACACTAAATACACCTAGCAATACATTCGATAATACACAAACAATCATGAGTACAAGTAACTTGTCCTTCACCTTAACGAAACGGAAAAAATGCATGATCCTTGGCTCCTCCTCCAACTCTTACCAATAATGATAGTATAGAGATATAAAGCCAGTGTTATGTTTTTGTAAATTTTGATCGATATATTAAGAATTTATACCCACCCTTTAGTTCTATTTAGGTAATTTAACTTGCAAATCTATTCATACTATTGCTTCTTATTCGTACTACTTTTTGAATAAACATTTGCAACCTTCCATACATTGCCAACGTTGATAATAGAGAATGGGGGTGTTACATTTGACGCAATTCAAGAAGTTAGACTGGAATTTAGTAATAAGTCTTCTTTTACTCGGTGGTATTAGTTGCCTTTTTGTCCATTCGAGTAGTGTAAATTTCGAACAATATTCAAGCTCTTTTATTATCAAGCAATTTTTATTTTATCTCATAGGATTAACCATCATGTTTGGGATATCCTTACTTGATATTGAACAGTTGAAGAGAATCGGATGGCCATTTTACTTCCTAATCGTTGCTTTAACGGCTGGGCTTATTGTTGCACCAGAGAGCATTGCCCGGACAATCAATCAAGCAAAATCATGGTATCAAATCCCTTTTTTAGGTTCCCTCCAACCATCGGAATTTTTAAAGTTCGCTTTTTTAATAGTTGTGAGTAAGGTCATTATTGCTCATCAAGAGAAAAATGTCCGCCCCTCTTATCTAGCGGATTTTTGGCTACTTATAAAAATTGGGCTCATTGTCCTTCCTCCTTCACTTCTTGTTTATAGGCAACCCGATACAGGTATGGTCATGTTGTATATGGCAATGATTTTACCGATGATTTTCTTTTCAGGTATTCATAGAAAGCTTCTTGTCGTTTTTACAGCTGTCCCTTTAGTTATCATCAGTACGATTGTCGTGCTCTATGTCAGTTTTAATGAATTTTTTACAGAGAAGGTTTTAGGTGCTCTATCAGGACATCAGATTTCAAGAATTTATGGATGGCTTCAGCCTTATGAATATACAGATTCTTCTTTTCAAGTACGTCAAGGCTTTATGGCCATCGGATCAGGAGAGTTTGTAGGCAAGGGCTATCTACATAACAATGTCTATGTACCAGAAAAGCATACCGATTTTATATTCTCTACTATTGCAGAAGAGTTAGGTTTTGTCGGAGGAGCATTTGTGATCACTCTATTATTTTTTGTTATCTATCGTATTGTTCTTATTACGGTAGTAGCGCGAGATCCCTTTATGACTTTAATGGGGGCAGGTATTTCAAGCTTACTAGCCTTCCAAATTACTCAAAATATTGGCATGACCATTGGGCTTTTACCAGTCACAGGTGTCACCCTACCCTTTTTAAGCTATGGGGGAAGTTCGTTATTATCCAACTTTATGCTTATTGGAATCGTCATGATCATACATAAATCTTACAAGGGATATATGTTTAAAGTAGGGGACTAACAAAATGCAAGTAGAGGATGGTACATACCATTCTCCACTTGCTAGATTAAAGGGGGATTAATTCGTTAAAAATGCCTTCATACTTGTATTATATTGATCGATAAATAGCTTAGCTTCATTACTAGGTAATTTTAATGCAGCTAAAGCAGCACCACCCACTGGTAAACTATAAGCACCCATGAAGTCATACTGATTACTATTCTTTTTATCAATAGCGACTAATTTTTCAATAAATAGCCTCAACTCATTAAAAACGCCACCAGCTAGCACTACTTTGACACGGTTATCTGCAAACGGATTTTTTTTGTAACAAGCGTCTATACTTTGATATAAAACATGGCACACTTGATCAATAATTGTATTGGCTTCTCCATCACCACGTTTAGCGCATTCGATTGCTACCTTACTTAAAGGAGATATTGTATCACGCGGATGACCTTCACCATATACCACTTCAATTATCTGCGGAACGGATTGTAACTGAAAATAGTCTAATACTGCTGCTGTTAGGAGCGTTTCAGGACCTCTTTTATCAAATGCTTTAAACACCGCTTTTAATGTGCGAATGCCAATATCATAGCCACTGCCCTCATCATCAAAAATATAACCCCACCCTGCTGTACGCTCAATCCTTTCAGATGAATCTATACTGAGTGTAATCGCACCCGTACCAGAAATCTGTACGATGCCAGGCTGACCCAATGTTCCCGCATACAGCGCGTTCAACCCATCATTCGATAGAGATAGTTGACAGTCTTTCGGTAAAAGCGAGGTTAATAATGCATGGGTAATTTTCTCATTATTATTTTCTGTTACACCAGACAGTCCCGCATGGCACTTTGTAATGTGTTGAAATTCGTGAGGTTGTTGTCTTTTTAAATCATTTATTAATTCTGTTATCGTCTCTGTAAATTGCTCGAAGCTCATAGATGTGGGATTACTTTTGCCCGTTTCTGCTAGCGCCATAATTTGCCCACGACAAGTTGAGATTGTCGCAATTGTTTTCGTTCCACCACCGTCTATTGCCAAAACATACAAGTACCTTCACCTCTATACAATTTTAATTGTAGAAACAATTTCCCCGACCTCAACCCCTGCGTCATTACGCACAAATGAAGGAGACAATGCTTTAATACGCTCAATTGTTTCTTGATTTGTATACTGAATTTGTTCCAATACAGAAGCAATTACATTGGGCCACGGACTTTCTGAGCCATTCATAATTTTCAAGGCAAAACTTAGCCCTTCATTTCTTAGAGCAAAACAGTATACGCCCTGTGCTCCGCCCTTCGCCACAATATTAGGGTCCTTTAATAATGCCGTACAAATAAAGTTTTGCGCTGCAATGATATGATTCTCTTGATTCATTACTGCTGTAAGCTTTATTACTGCTTCACGAATCAGTTGATCATCAATCAATTCTGGTCGTGCTAGCTTTAAATAAGCAATTGCCATATTTTTTAGCGGGATCGCAAAGACAGGCGCACCACAGCCATCAATCCCTGTACCAATACTCTCCACATCATATTCACTTAAATAAGCAATGTATTTTTTTATCATCTGCTGCAATGGATGTTCTGGCTGGCAATATTGCTTGACATCATAGCCATTTGCTAGACAGGCAGTTAAGAATCCTAAATGCTTGCCCGCGCAATTATGAAATAGTTTTCTCTTTTCATATCCCTGTTGAATATATTGTGTTTTAGGTTCCTCATTTAATGGATAGGATGCTGCACATATTAAATCATTTTCATTAATAGGGAGTTTTTCCAGCAAAGAGACTAATGCCTCTTGATGATAAATTTCGCCTCTTTGTGAAGCCAGAAATAATGCACTTTCATTAGAAGTAATCCCGTATTTTTCTATAAAATCAGTCATAAAAATGGGAATGGCTTGAAATGGTTTTGCTGCAGAACGAAAATACACAGGCTCATAATCTTGACCTACAGAGACGAATTCTTCCTTCGTTAGATTCACAGCACTCATTTGTCCATAATGCACATTTTCCATTAATCCTGAACGATACTCCTTTAAAAATTCTGAGTAAGCCACGAATCAACCAACCTTTCTTTAAACAGACAGCAACTGCTTTTGTGCTTGTAATGCCGCTCCTTTAACAACCCCTTCTTTTAATTGATTTGAAAACTGCAAATCAAAGTAGGGTTGTAATTCCTTCCATATATACTGTTTACACTTTTCACTAAGTAGTTTTTGAAATGTCACATTGTGCTCAATAATTTCTCCACTGACGATAACAGCCTCTGGTTCGTATAAACAAACTAGATTATTGATGGCAATAGCTAGAAAAGTAGCTACATCTTGTTGAATATCGATCGCCCATTGCTCGCCTTGATCAACACACTGCAAAATCTCTTCTATTGATTGAATATTAAGATTTTTAGGTGTTCTTTTTAACAGCGTAACTTCAGAAACATACATCGATAAGCATCCTCTTTTACCACAGTGACACATTTCACCAAAGGGATTAATCGTTATATGACTTATTTCTCCAGCTTTATTTTGAATGCCACGATACACTTCTCCATTTAATAATATGGATGCTCCTATTCCCGTTCCAATTCCGACTAAAATACAATTTGAATATAGTGGCGTATAGATATCACCAATTTCAGCAATGATTTGCATTTTTAATTCATTATCTACGATGACTTCACAACCAAAAACACCATTTAAATCTTCTCTTATATGGCAGTTTTCCCACTTCAATTGCTCAGAGGAAACGATTATCCCTTCCTCGTTATTGATTACTCCTGGAATTCCTATCCCGATGCCTAGTAATTTATCCTGAGCAATCTGATATTCTGTCATGATATTTTCTATAGATCGTTTTAGTAGATGTATGGCTTCTTCGTATTGATGCTTGATGCTACATTTGACTTCCTGAAAGGCAATAAGCTTCCCCAAGAAATCTAGTATACCTATTCGAATAGTAAAACAGTCAATTTCTATCCCAATCGTATATAATGCATCTTCGCGCATATGGATTAACGTAGGACGTCTACCAATGGCTGTTTCTTCCGATACCCCTTCAAGAATAAAGCCTTCTGCTTCTAGCTCTTGCACAATACGAGTAATGGTCGTAGGGCTCATTTTTGTATATTTTGATAATTGAATTCTTGAAATTGGCGCCATCTGCCTTATTGCGTCAAGCACAATATATTTATTTTGTCTTCGCATTTGTACTTGATCTTGCTTTTTCAAATTAGATTCAACCCCTATTTAAACTTTTCTATGAATTGTACAGCTTCTTTGATGTCTTTTTCGGGATTTGATCTCACTTCTCGTTCAATAGTTAAATAGCCATTGTATCCGATTTCTTGTAAAGCTGAAAAGTAAAGCTCGAAATTGACATCTCCATGACCTAATGGAAGTTCTCTGAAAAACTCTCCATTTTCCACCATTTCTTCTATTTTATCATGAGATGTTCCAGAATCGTATCCTAAGTACCCGTACACATCTTTAGGATTCGTTGGCTGCAGTTGAATACCATCCTTTACATGTGTATGTACAATATACTTCTTTAATCGTTTGACTCCAGCTACAGGATCATCTTTTGTTACCATCACCATATTGGCAGGGTCAAAATTAACCGATACACCATTCGTTGTAAGCTTATCTAGAAATCCTTTTAATGTTTTACTCGTTTCTGGCCCTGTTTCAATTGCAAAATAAGCATCTAATGATGTAGCATATTGCCCTAATTCTTCGCAAGCTTCCAGCATTGTTTGATAGATTGGATCATTTTCATCTTCAGGAATAATACCAATATGGGTTGTAACGATGGATGTTCCCAGGTCCTTGGCTAATTGCAGTATTTCTTTTGATTTTTTTATTTTCCAGGCATTTTCTGTTTTGTCTTGAAAGCCATGCCCACCTAAATCTCCACATAATGCGGAAATCTCTAAACCTAACTCTGAAATGTACTGCTTCAATTCTGCTCTTTGGGCAGTATTTAAATTATCTGGGTCCAACTCACCTGAAACGGCATACATCTGTACCCCTTGTGCACCAACTTCTTTCGCCTTTAATAAACCTTCACGAATAGGCAATCGAAAGCTGTCTACTATCACGCCAATTTTATTGTCCAATTTCACCATCTTAATAAACAACTTCCTTTCCTTCAGTTGCAGAAATATAAATGCCTTCTAAGATTTTCATAATTTCTACCCCATCCTCTACAGGTGCAACAGAATCATAATGATGGAGGCAACAATCAACAAATGAATTGATTTCATTTTGAAAGGCTGTCGCAAAATCAAATGTTAAATCGTTAATTTGAGGATGAATATTTAAAATCGTATCATGCTCTTCACTTACAATTTTTAATTCAGGCTCTAGCTCTGCTCCACCATTCGTGCCATAAAGCTTAATACTTATTTCATCTTTAATGGCATGTAGTGTATAGGAAACGTCTACCATTAGCGACGCCCCATTCTCGAATGTAATGAGAGCATTTGCTAAGTCTTCTACTGTATTTTTAGTAGCATCATAGTCTGCAGCCTTGTAAAAGGATAAATTTTCAATATGGTTTCGATTTCCTAATTGATTATAGGTATGACCTGCTATCCGCTTCACCTTTGGTCTACCCATTAAATACCAGCAAATATCAATCACATGTACGCCTAGATCAATTAAAGGCCCGCCACCAGACTTATCTATTTCTGCAAACCAGCCGCCTGGATTCCCTAATCTTCTTAGACAGGAAGCTTTGGCATAATAAATATCGCCCAGTTTGTTATCGTCGATGAATCTTTTCAGTACTTTAGTATTTGTTGCAAACCGTCTTACATAGCCCACTTGAAATACTTTCTGATGCTTTTCTGCAATCTGTTGGATATTTAAAGCCTCTGCATAAGTCATAGATAGCGGCTTTTCTATTAGAACATGTAAGTCATTTTCCAAAGCAAGAATGGCCAATTCTGCATGCGTATTATTCCATGTACAAATACTTACAGCATCCACATTTTTGTCTGCGAATAACTCTTCTTTCGAAGAAAAAACATGCGTTGCTCCAAATTGTGCTGCTTTTGCTTTGCCTCGTTCGATGGAAGCATCATACACGCCATATAATTCAACAAATGGATTATTCTTATAGGAACCTAAGTGATAATCTGAAATAGAACCTGTGCCAATTACACAAACCTTTAACTTGTTCATGTGCTTTCCCCCTTTAGAGCTTGCATTCGTCCCATAAACGACGTACATTATCCATTCCTATTTTTGAACCAACTTGACAATCTTCCATCCCTTCAAACTCCACTGTAAGATAGCCATCATATCCACTGCCTTTTACGAGCTTAATAATTTCGCGAATATTTATATCGCCATGTCCGACAATAGCTCCTCTGATGTAATTGTTATGAACTGTACGGAACCATTCGCCCTCACCAGGATTTTCATAATAAGGACGAATATAAAAATCTTTGAAATGCACTGTAGCAGCATAAGGAATGTTTTTCATAACACCAATTAAAGGTTCTTCATCAATACATAAAAAATTCCCGATATCTAAAGTTGTTTTAAAGTTGTCTCTGTTTACCGCATGAATTAATTGTTGTACACGATCACTTGTTTGAACATTAAAGCCATGATTTTCAATCGTTGTTGTAATATTAAATTGCTTCGCGTAATCTGCAATCAACTGACAGCCTCTCACCATTTCTTCAAAGTGCTCATTGTAATAATGAATGGTTGTTTGCTCCTTTGGTAAAGTAAAGAGAGTAACATCATGGCGCATAATGTTAATGCCCATATGATGTACTACATCAACATGTTTCTTTAAGCGTTCAACTTCTTCTAGAAAAGCTTCCTCCGTATCCTGAATAAAGTTAGCTGGTAACGAATAGGCCGATAGCTCTAATCCTAGCTCTGCTGCTTTTTCTTTAATTTGTGTTGCAAGTTCATAGTTATCTACAACAGTAAATTCATAGGGCACTAATTCTACATGCTGCCCTCCGTTGTCTGCTACCCATTGCAAAACATCCAGAACATTCATTTCCCCCTGTCTCATTTTTTTGACCATACTATATGTGCTTAACCCTATTTTCATTTATATACACCCTCTCGATTAGTTGACAAAGTGACATGCGACACTTTGCTCTTCGTTAATTTTTTTCATTTCCGGAATAGCTTGCTTACATATATCTGATGCAAAGGGGCACCTTGTGTGGAAGGTACAACCACTTGGCGGATTTTTAGGATTCGGAATATCACCAGTTAAAACGATCTTCTTTTTTCGTAATGTTGGATCTGCTATCGGCACGGAAGCAATAAGCGCCTGTGTATAAGGATGCTTTGGTTCATTAAATATGGTTTCTTTCCGCCCGATTTCTACAATCGAACCTAAATACATGACACCTATATAATGGCTAATATGTTCTACAACACTTAAATCGTGAGAAATAAAGAGATAAGATATTTTATATTCTTGCTGCAATTGCTTTAATAGATTCAATATTTGCGATTGTATAGATACATCCAACGCAGACACAGGCTCATCAGCAATAATTAATTTTGGTTTTGTTATTAAAGCACGTGCAATGCCTAAACGCTGTCTTTGTCCACCACTGAACTCATGCGCATAGCGATCGGCATGTTCAGCATTTAATCCAACGACTTCCAGCATTTCAAGCACTAGTTTTTCACGCTCAGCTTTCGAAAGTTTTGTATGAATTTCTAAAGGCTCACCAACAAGCTCCTTTACCTTCATTCTCGGATTCAATGAGGCATATGGGTCTTGAAAAATCATTTGAACATTTTGCCTTAAATGCTTTAATTCAGATTGCTTTGCAGTTGCAACTTCTTTCCCATCCACAACGATACTTCCATTTGTTGGTGCTATTAATCTAGTGATTAACCGGCCAGTAGTTGATTTGCCACAACCACTTTCCCCAACTAAACTAAATGTCGTACCTTCTTCTATTTCAAAGGAAACATCTATGACAGCATTAACATATTGCTTTTTTTGAAATAACCCACCCGCTATTTGAAAGCTTTTTTTTAAGTTTTCCACTTTTAAAATACTGTTAGGCATTTACTTCCACATCCTTTTTCGCATATAGCCAGCAGCTACATTGCCGTGTAGCTGAAATTTTCACTGTCGGTGGACTCTCCTGATGGCATATAGACATCGCTTGATTACATCGTGGAGCAAATTTACAACCATTCGGCATATTTTGCGGGGATGGCACTTGACCATTGATAGAATCTAATACTTCTTTGTTATCACCAATTTTCGGTACAGATGCAATTAAACCTTTTGTATAGGGATGCTTTGGGCTAGCAAATAACTCAAAGACATCTGCTTCCTCTACAACCTGCCCTGCATACATTACAACTACCCTATCGCACATTTCAGCAACAACACCTAAATCATGTGTGATTAATAAAATAGCTGTCTCATTTTCTTCCTTTAGCTTTTTCATTAGCTCTAAAATTTGAGCTTGTATCGTGACATCAAGCGCAGTGGTTGGTTCGTCAGCAATGAGTAAATTAGGATGGCAGGCCATAGCCATGGCAATCATTACTCGCTGACGCATTCCTCCTGATAGCTGATGTGGATATTCATAAATGATTTCCTCGGCTCTTCCTATGCCCACACTTTTTAACATTTGGATTGCATGATGCTTACTTTCGTTCTTCGGCAGCTTCAAATGCATCTCAATTGCTTCCATTAATTGCTTGCCTATTTTTAAGACAGGATTTAAAGAAGTCATAGGTTCTTGAAAAATCATGGCCATTTGCTTGCCACGAATCTTCCGAATTTCTGATTCGGGCATTTTCGTCAAGTCATCTCCATTAAAATGTATAGAGCCATTGACGATTTTGCCTGTAGTGCCATGGAATAATTGCATGATGGATAGTGATGTTAAGCTTTTTCCACTACCCGATTCTCCCACTAAGCCTAATATCTCTCCTTTACGGATGGAAAAATTGACACCTCTTAAAATCTTGATTTCCTTTTTATCACGCGTAAAGGACGTTTCTAAGTCACTTACTCGCAATACATGTTCTGGCATAGGCATTCTCCTTAATTATTTTTTATTTTTGGATCTAATACATCTCGTAATCCATCACCTATTAAGTTAAATGCTAGTACGGTTAAAAATATTGCAATGCCTGGCATGATGACTACGTGTGAAGATGTCCCTAAATAGTCACGCCCACTACTTAGCATTACTCCCCACTCAGGCATTTCAGGGCTTGCACCTAAGCCTAAAAAACTTAAACCAGAAGCTGCTAAAATGGCTGTTCCTATACGCATTGTGACAAAAATGATTAATTCACTAATGGTTTCAGGGAAAATATGTTTCCACAGCACTCTAACATGCGAAGCTCCCATTGATTGTGCTGCCTCTACGTATACATTCTCTTTCGCATTCAATGTAGCACCTCTGACTAAACGTGCAAAAGATGGCACACTAAAGATCATCACAGCAATGATGACATTATTAATACCAGGACCCAATAAGGCTACAATGGCAATCGCTAACAATAAATCAGGGAATGAAAACAGTACATCACAGCTACGCATGATGATTTTGTCAATCCACCCACCAAAGTAACCGCTAATTAAACCTAAAATAGTTCCTAGTATTAAGCCTAAAAATACGGCACTAAAACTCACCATCAAGGATATTTTTGCGCCTACTATCAAACGACTAAAAATGTCTCGACCATACTCGTCCGTTCCTGCCAAATGACTTGCACTTGGTCCCTCTAATAAAGCATCATAATTGGGTTCAAAAGGATCATACGGTGCGATATAAGGTCCAATAAAAGCGACTACAATTAACAATCCTATAAAGATACTTGCTACCAAAGCAGCCTTTTGTTTTTTAAAAGACTTCCAAAATTCTTTAAGAGGAGAGTATTTTTTATGTGTATTTTGCACTTGGCTATTTTGCACAGTAGTTGGTGAAGTCATTTTGTTCCCTCCCTTAAGAATTTAATTGGATTTTTGGATTTAACACGGTATAAAGGACATCAACAATTAAATTAACTAAAATAAATTCAAATGCAAATAACAGCAGTGCAGACTGAATGACGGGATAATCTCGAAATGCGATCGAATCGATTAGAAGTCGTCCCATTCCTGGAAAACTAAAAACTGTCTCCACTACCACCGATCCTCCTAAGAGAAATCCAAATTGTAAACCTGCTACAGTTACCACAGAAATCAAGGAATTTCTTAAAGCATGGGTCACAATAACAGAGTGTTCTTTCAGTCCTTTTGCTCTCCCTGTTCTTATAAAATCTGCTTGTAACGTTTCAAGCATGGAAGAACGAGTAAATCGAGCGATCATTGACATAATGCCAGCTCCTAAGGTCAAGGAGGGTAAAATATAACTAGAAAAGCCGTCTAATCCACCTGTCGGAAATAACCCTAGCTGCACTGAAAATAATTGAATCAATAATAAGCCCAGCCAAAATCCTGGAATCGAAATGCCAGAAACAGCCGTTACCATTCCAAAATAATCAGGCCATTTGTTTTTATTGATGGCAGAAAGAACACCAATCACCAAACCCATTAATGTAGCCCAAAACATGGAAAGGAAAGTAAGATGAAGAGAAGGCATAAACCTTGTTTTAAACATATCAATGACAGGTAGTCCTGTTGTTAAAGATGTGCCAAGCTCACCCGTCATAAGATTTTTCATATAATCCACGTATTGTTTAAGAATGGGTTTATCTAAACCCAACTCATGCCGTACATTTTCAACATCTTCTAGCGTGGCATCTTTACCAGCTACTAATCGTGCAGGGTCACCTGGTATGAAATGAATGAATAAGAATGTTAATATGGAAATGACAATTAATATCGGTATCATTTCAACGGTTCTTCTTGCTATATATTTCCACACGCCGCCTTCCTCCTTTCTATTTTGTAGAAAAGGAATTGACTAGCACCAATTCCTTTTATTGTGTTTTACTCCACTTTTGCATTTTTCACATCTAGTCCACCTGTCGGGTTTACTAGTACACCGCTGACATTTGAACGTACACCATATACAACCTCATCTACCCCTAAGAAAATCCAAGGTGTATCTTGATAAACGATTTCCTGTAATTTTTCATATAGTTCAGCTTGGCGATCTACATCTGAAATGGAGTTAGCTTCATCCATTAATTGATCTGCCTCCGTATTATGATAGTAAGCTGTATTTGCACCATTTGGTGGGAATGATACGCTATGGAAAAGAGGCTTTGTCGCATTCGTTATATCCGAAGCATAGGCTGACCAACTCACATACCACATTTGTAATTTCGCATCATCTGGTGTTTGTGCACCATAGATTTCGTCTGATAAAGTGCCTTCTTCCATTGATTTAATTTCTACTTTTACACCGATTTGACCTAACTGTTGTTGAATAAACTGCATGCCTTTCATCGTATCCGAGTTTGTGTTCCCCCAGATTTCAATATCGAAGCCATCAGGATAGCCTGCCTCAGCTAACAATTCCTTTGCCTTTTCAATATTGTGTTCATACATTTTTTGTTGCTTATAATAAACGGTTTTGGAAGGAATAATGGAGTCTAATGGTACACCCAGCCCTGCATTCACCACTTTTAAATAAGCATCCTTGTCCACCGCATAGTTAAAGGCTTGTCGAACTTTAATATCATCCAAAGGTTTTTTATAAGTATTTAAGGAAACATAGTGTGCAATTGTAGAAGGAACCTTATTAACTTCTACATCTTTACTATTAGAAAGCTCATCAATATTTTGAGCTGGCACTGGATAGATAACCTGTGCATCACCCGCTTTTAGCATCGCTACGCGAGATCCGTTTTCTGGCACTGGTTTATAGGTGATTTTAGCAACACGTTCTCCACCATCCCAATAGCCATCAAAGTTTTCAATTGTTAAATGGTCTCCTTGTACCCATTCAACAAATTTATAAGGACCTGTACCAACAGGTTTTTTAGGTATATCTGCTGAATTTTCTTTAATCATTTTTGGACTAATCATTTTGGCAACTCCGAATCGAGTAATCATTGGTCCATATGGTTCTTTTAAAGTAACTTTAATTTCATAGTCGCCTAGAATTTCAACATTGCTGATTAAGCTAAAGCCACGTGAATATAAGCGTAAGCTTTCATCATTCATGATTCGTTCAATATTGGCCTTTACAGCCTCAGCATTAAACTGTTCCCCGTCATGGAAGGTAACCCCTTCTTTAAGTTTGAACGTATAGACAAGAGCGTCTTCACTAATTGAATAATCATCTGCTAAAACCTTAATAATTTGTCCATCTGCATCGAAGCCTAGCAAACCTTCTAGCATTGTCTCCTGTACAGAACTCGAATTAGTATCCCCTGTGTTATGCGGATCCATTGAAATAAAATTTTCATTTACAGCGATGACAAGTTCATTTTTAGAACTAGCTGTACCTGATTCTGTAGTAGACTTATCCCCAGTATTTGATGCGTTAGAATTGTCTTTCTCTGCGCATGCTGCTAAAAGCAACGTACATAGAATTACAAAAACCAATTTTTTAACATAATTCATCTCATCTACTCCCTTTGTAAAAATATATAAAAATATTTCTTATAATTTAATTTAAGAAATATAATTACCAAAAAACATTTATTTTCTCCACTGCTGAAAATAAGTAGGTAAAAAATTAACTATATTTTCTTATGATTAGACAATTCAATTCAGGCAAGACATCGCTTCCTGAACTATCACAATTGCTTTTAATCAGAAAGTATAGTTCAAATTACAAGATGTATTTATTCCACTGCTGAAAATAAGTAATTAAAAAAATATACCCTATCAGGACATTTCTTAAAATTTTTATCAGAAAATTAATTATTTTTTAACAACTATAAACTATGAAATCTAATATTTCCAGTATTATTTTAATAAATTTCTGAATTTTATAATTATTTTTATTGAGCTATAATAATTATCCCTATAGCTCATTTATGCTCCAAAGTACTACAATAAAAGCTCTAAAAGCCTTTATTACGCGGCTTTTAGAACTTATATGAATAGTCACTATAGCGTATTTAAACTATTCACAACCACATTTAATATGCGGTCAAGATCTTCTTGTGCAATATTAAGTGGTGGTGATAACGTTAAGACATTATTAAACCCTGCTACGGTAGCTCCATTTTTCCCAATGATGACCCCTTGCCCTTTACATGCTGCAATGACAGCATTCACTTTCTCCACTGGTAAAGGTTCTTTCGAAACTTTATCTACCACTAATTCAATTCCAATCAATAAACCTTTGCCTCGTACATCCCCTACATTTGGGTGATGCTGTAATTCTTGTTGCAATGTTTCAAGTGTTGCAGCACCAATTTCCTTAGAACGGTCAAATAACGCCTCTTGCTCAAGAATCTCAATATTTTTTAATGCGACTGCACATGCCACTGGTGAGCCACCAAATGTATTTACATGGCGGAAATAGCCGTATGCATCTGAGCCTGTAAATGCCTCATAGATTTCTCGCTTTACCGCTGTAGCTGATAGTGGTAAATAAGCACTTGTAATTCCTTTCGCCATCGTAATAATATCAGGCTTCACACCATAATTCATAAATCCAAAGGGCTTACCTGTTCGACCAAAACCACAAATAACCTCATCCACAATCATTAAAGCGCCGTGTTTTTTACATACTTCCTCAATACCTTTTAAATAGTTTTCTGGAGGCATAATGACACCACCACCTGTAATAATAGGCTCTAAAATCATCGCTGCAATCGTGTCGCTCAGTTCCCATGTCATGGTTTTATCTACAGCCTTTACACTTGCTAAATCTAATGGCGCGCTCGTATCACTTTCATGTTCACGATATTGATCAGGTGGTGCAACATGGATAAAACCTGGTGACAGTGGCTCATATTTATATTTACGTTCTGCCTGCCCTGTTGCCGCTAATGCCCCAAAGGAGTTACCATGATACGCACGGTAACGAGAGACAACTTTATAGCGAGAACTTTGCCCTTTTTGCTGATGATATTGTCGCGCTATTTTAAATGCTGTTTCATTTGCCTCTGACCCACTATTAGAGAAGAAAATAACGTAATCGCCACCAAGCATTTCATTTAGCTTTTCAGCTAATTCTACTGCAGGCAAATGTCCCTGAGATAAAGGTGCATATGCATTTTTCATCATTTGTTCATGCGCTGCATCCGCTAATTCTTTACGACCATAACCAACGTTGACACACCATAGCCCAGCCATCGCATCAATATATTCTACACCATCTGTATCAATGATTCTTGCACCATCAGATTTCTCCACCACATACGTAGCCTGCGGATTATAAGGTTTCATGGAATGCCATACATATTGCTCATCCTTTGCTAATACATCACTTTTAAGATTGATCTGCGTCATCGCCAAACACCCCTTACTATTATTTTTCTTACATTAGTTTTTCGCATCGTCATTACTTGGGAACGCAAAGGAGCTTGCTGTATCCTCTGTCTCATCAGGCCAACGTTCAGAAATCGTTTTTGCCTTTGTAAAGAATCTCGCCTGATCGGGGCCAAACATATGCCCTTCACCAAACTTAGATCGTTTCCATCCACCAAAGTTGTGATAGCCAACTGGGATTGGGATTGGCACATTAACCCCTACCATGCCCACTTCTATTTCTTCTTGGAATTTACGTGCCGCCGCTCCACTGCTTGTAAACATTGTGACACCATTACCAAGCTCATGATCATTTATTAAATCGATAGCCTTTTGTAGAGAGTCCACCCCCACTACAATACGTGCTGGACCAAAGACCTCCTCTTTGAAGATCGTCATTTCTGGTGTGACATGATTAAGTAAAGTAGGACCAAGATAAAAACCATTAGACTTTTCACATACTTTTGGATTTCTTCCGTCGATGACAAGATTTGCCCCTTCACTGACTGCCCCATCGATATAGCGTATAATTGTATCCTTGGACTGTTTAGTGATGACTGGACCAAAATCGACGTCTTGCTCTGTATAAGGCCCAACCTTTAGTTGAGAAATTTTATTTTTCAATATTTCCGTAAAACGTTGCTCCGTATCCTTACCTACAACAAGTGCACCGGAAATAGCCATACAGCGCTGAGATGCTGCGCCATATGCTGCTCCTAAAAAGGCATTTGCGGTTTGTTCTAAATTGGCGTCTGGCATAACAATCATGAAATTCTTTCCACCACCAAATGCTGCCACACGTTTATTATGCTTTGTCCCAGTTTGGTAAATATATTCAGCAACAGGCGTGGAACCAACAAATGAGATAGCTTGAATCTCTTTGTTTTCTAACAATTCATCCACTGCCTCTTTGTCACCATTGATAACTGTCCAAATACCATCTGGCAGACCCGCTTCTTTCCATAATTGGCTCAAGTATAATGCTGAAATAGGTACACGTTCAGATGGCTTTAGAATAACGGCATTCCCCACTGCAACAGCCATACTTGTAATTGCGAGAGGTACCATAACAGGGAAATTGAATGGTGCGATCGTAGCCACTACGCCAAGTGGCGACTTGGCAGAAAAGGCATTAATATTACCACCCACATTAACGGAGTACTCCCCTTTTAGCATTTGTGGGGCACTGATCGCCATATCCACTGATTCAATCCCCCGAACAATTTCACCCTTCGCGTCTTCCTTTGTTTTCCCACTTTCCTGGCAAATCACAGCGATAAGCTCTTCCTGCTTTTCTACTAACAGCTGACGGAATCGATGTAATACTTCTACCCGCTTACCAATGGATGTTTTTTTCCATGCTGGAAAGACTTCTTTTGCAAGCCGAATAGCATGCTTTACCTCGTCTCTAGAAGCAAGCGGTACTCTTGCAATGACCTCACCTGTTGATGGATTATATACTTCTGAGAATCTGTTACTTGTACCTGCTACCTCTTCTCCTTTGATAAAATGTGTTAGCGTTTTCATTTCTTGCTGAACTGTCATAATGGATCACTCCTTCATCGTCTTATTGTTCAAAATCAAACTCGTCTTTTGTGAAAAGGGAACTTGATTCATCGGCTTGTTTAATCACCTTTTTCTTTTGAGTAAGCATATAGAAAATCATCACAATGGCCACAATAACGCATGTAAATAAAATTTGTGAGCGCATTGACTCTATAAAGAACATCGCAATGAGTAATGCTGTTGTTGCTAGTATTGTGAAATACGTTAAATACGGGAATAGCCACATCTTCACCTTTAATAGCTCTGGATTTTCTTGTTCAATCTTTCGTCGCATTCTTAATTGTGAAAAGGCAATGATTAAATAAAGAATTAACGTAATAGCACTACAAGAACTTAATAAAAACATAAATACTTTATCTGGCGAAACATAATTCATTATGACCGCAATATACGAGAAAAATGTTGCGGCAAGTATGGCATTGACAGGTGCACCATTTTTGTTTAATTTTAAAAACGCTTTTGGTGCTTCTCCTTTTTCCGCTAAAGAAAACACCATTCGTGATGTAGCATAAAGTGCTGAATTTAGGCACGATAATACTGCAGTTAAAACAACAAAATTCATAATTTGTGCAGCAGCAGGAATACCAATATAGTCAAGTACCGCTACATAAGGACTTGTTAAAATATCTGAGGAATGCCAAGGTAATAGCGTCACAACAACTGCTATAGAACCCACATAGAAAATTAAAATACGCCAAGTAATAGAATTGGTAGCTTTCGTAACAGCTGCTAAAGGTTCATCCGATTCACCAGCAGCAATGGCCACGATCTCTGTCCCCATAAAAGAAAAAATAACTATGACGACACCCATTAGAACAGCGCCAAAACCGTTTGGTAAAAAACCACCCTGCTCAACTAAGTTGGTCATACCTACAGCATTAAAGTTGGGGGCGATACCAAAAATAATAAATGCACCGAGACCAAGAAAAACGACTATACTTGCAACCTTAATAAGAGAGAACCAATACTCAAACTCACCAAAAGCTTTGACAGAAAGAACATTTGTTAAAGTAAGTGCTACGGTTAATAACAGACTTACTAGCCATAAAGGAATCCCGTCATACCAATATTGAATAATGGCTGCTGCCGCTGTTGCCTCTAAAGCAATCGCAATCACCCAGAAAAACCAGTACAGCCATCCAATCATAAAACCTGCCCACGGACCAATGGCTTCATGTGCATAGTGTGCAAATGACCCACTCGTTGGATTGACAGCCGCCATCTCACCTAGCATACGCATAACTAATACAACGATAATTCCTGCAAATATATACGATAAAATTGCCCCTGGGCCAGCTAAGTTAATGACCGAGCCACTTCCCATAAATAGACCAGCACCGATTACTCCGGCAATCGCAATCATCGTCATATGCCGCTTTTTTAATCCTCTTTGCAAATGCGTTTGTTGCCCCATATCTGTCACCTCTTTTAGTAAATTGCTTGATCGCTTACAAAAATCTTACATCTTTCATAACGTTGAAGTAATAGACAAACTGTAAAATTCTATACTTTTGTTTTATACATAATGTAAAATAGACTAAATATTCTTAAAATAATTTAAAAACGATTTTCTAAGATAATTTGTAGCACTAAGCAGAAATAATCAAAATTAATCTGAAGATAAGTATGTCAAAAGGAGGGGCAAAATTGAGCCCATTTCAACTAAAAGTACTAGATGTTTTGAACAATAAATATTTTCAAAAGGCAGAGGTAGTAGCAGGACATGAGGGATTAACAAGAATCATCAAATGGGCACATGTTCTAGAAATCATACATGTTGATAATTTTTTAGTTGGTGAAGAGTTAGTATTAACAACGGGGATAAGTCTCCAACATAGCATTGAGGACTTTACTGCATTTATAGAAGCCATCATTCAAAAAAATTGTGCCGCTCTTTGTATTGAATATGGCTCCTCTATTCAAGCAGTTCCTGAAGCAATATTGGCACTAGCTAACCGTCATCAGTTTCCTATTATCGTTTTTCATGAAGCGGTTCCTTTTGTTCGTATTACACAGGATTTACATAGCCAAATTATCAATCAGCAATATTTATTGATCTCTTCGCTAGAATCTTACTCACAAGCTTTGAACAAAAATGCAGTCTTAGGACAAAACACAGAGGATATTTTACAAAATATGTATAATGAGTTAAAAACACAAATCATGTTTTCCATTAAGGGACGGGCGCCTATCTTTTTTCCGAATATGGCACACAAAAAGCGTCAGCAATTACTAGCATTGCACAAGTCTACTCAACAATTTAAACATGAGCCTATTTTTATTTTTGATCAACATTATGCTGATTTAACACTTTATCGGGAAGATGGGCTTTTCTCAGAGTTTGAATTATTAATATTGGATCGTACAGCAACAGCGTTAGCACAGCTTTTAATGCGAGAGTTTTATATTGAGGAAAAAAAGAATATTGAGGATGCTTCGATTTTAGCCGATTGGATTGATCAAAAACTGTCTAAGGAGGAAATCTATAAATTTATCGTTACACATTACGCTAACTACACACAATCTAGTGGGGCTGTCTTTATTTTAGCCTCTCCTCATACTTTGACAAAGGCACAAGAGGATATTGTCTATAGTAAGCTTTATTATCGTAATCTCTTTGAGCAGCATGGCTTTATTCCGTTTTTGTTTGAAAGAAAGAGCTATGTTATTTTTATTTTACTTCATACAAAAGATAGTAAAGCCACTCGTGATATGTTAAATAACCTGTTTTCCTCCTTACCCAAAACTGAATTTTATAAAAAGCAGCAAACACAGGGCTATCAGATAGCCGTTGGGAAAGTGGTTTGTGATGTTGATGAAATTCCTAAAAGCTATCAAACTGCCCTAGAAACCTTATATATTTGTCGAAAGGTACAAACGTCCTCGTTCTTTTATGATGATCTGCATTTATATCATTTAATCTATAAATTACAAATGCAAGTGAATTTACAGGAAGTGATATACGACTATTTACAGCCCGTTATTGAATACGATGAAAAATACAATAGCAAGCTCCTCGAAACATTACAGGTGTATTTACAAACAAATGGCTCTAAACAGCAAACAGCGAACCAATTGTTTATTGTGCGTCAAACACTCTATCACCGCTTAAAAAAGCTTGAAAGTTTACTAGGTAAAAATTTTATGAAGGGGCATAACCGCATTACACTTGAATTTATGCTACTAGCCAATTCATTGATCGAGGATAAGAGCTAGAAAAAAAGTTGGCACGCTCAAAAGGGGATCTCCCCTCCTATGCGTGCCCCTTTATTACCCTTTCACAACTACATCCTGATACAGTCCAGGTCTGCGATCATCGTAAACAGGGATTCTTCCACGTACTTCATCGACAATAGAAAAGTCTACATCGATCACCGCTACTTCCTCGTCCTCAGCACCAACCCAAAGTACTTCTCCCCAAGGCTGAATAATCATAGATTGCCCATTAAAATTTTCTACCTTTTTCGAAATACGATTAACCGCTATGACAAAGCATTGATTTTCAATTGCACGAGCCTGCAGCAATGTTTTCCAATGGTCAATCCTTGGAGTTGGCCACTGCGCTGGTACAAATAATACCTTTGCTCCTTGTAATGCATGGGCACGTAACCATTCTGGGAAGCGAATATCATAGCAAATAACACCAGCAGCTTCAATGTCACCTAGAGCAAAACGATTCATTTCATTCCCTGCCTCTAAGTAAAGATGCTCGTCCATTAAACGAAAAAGATGTGCCTTGCTATATTCCCCTACAAGCTCTCCATTACGATCAAAGGTATACATCGTATTATAAAATTTGTCGCCTTTCTTTGTTGAAACAGAGCCACCAACAATATGTACATCTAGTTCCTTAGCTAGTTTAGCTAAAAAGGCTTTTGTCCGCTCCCCATCGCTATCCGCTAGCTCAGGCAGTTTTTCCAAAGCATAGCCTGTATTCCACATTTCAGGTAACACAATGATTTCTGCCCCTTGTTTTGCAGCTTCTCGAATCTTATCCTCAGCACGTGCAAAATTTTCTTCAACTTTGCCAAAGCCAACATTTAATTGAATACAACCGATTTTCATATCTATTCCTCCTCTAGACAATTAACAGAAAAAGTAATACTATTTGCTTCATATTCTTCAATAATAATTATTATATTCTGAAAAAGGTGATTATGCATGGAATTCTCTAAAAAACTACAGCAACTACCCACTCAATTTTTTGCAGCACTCGTTCAAAAAGTAAACACGGCCTTAGAAGAAGGACGTGATGTCATTAACCTTGGGCAAGGAAATCCCGACCAACCCACACCTCCTCACATCATTCAAGCATTACAGGAGGCGGCTGAAAACCCACAAAACCATAAATATTCACCATTTCGAGGTATTGCTGAATTACGCCAAGCAGCTGCCGACTTTTATCAACGTGAATATCATGTGGAACTAAATCCTGACACGGAGGTAGCGATTCTTGGTGGGACAAAAATCGGTCTAGTTGAACTACCTTTAGCTGTGTTAAACCCTGGCGACACGATGCTCTTACCAGACCCTGGCTATCCAGATTACTTATCAGGTGTCGTATTAGGAGATGTTAATTTTGAAGTGATGCCACTTTTTGCTGAAAATGATTTCTTACCTGATTATGATGCATTATCTGATGAAGTGAAAGAAAAGGCAAAGCTACTTTACCTAAATTACCCGAACAATCCTACAGGTGGTACAGCAACACTTGCGTTTTTTGAAGAAACTATTCGTTTTGCGAAGGAACACAATATTATCGTATCACATGATTTTGCTTATGGAGCAATAGGATTTGACGGTAATAAACCAATTAGCTTCCTACAAGCAGAGGGTGCAAAAGAAGTTGGGATTGAAATGTATACCCTATCAAAAACCTATAATATGGCAGGTTGGCGTATAGGCTTCGCCGTTGGGAATGCCGAGATTATTGCTGCTATTAATCTTATTCAGGATCATCTGTTTTGTAGTCAATTCCCTGCTATTCAACAAGCAGCAACAGTAGCACTGACAGCTTCCCAACAATGTGCGGATGAACTACGAGCTACTTATGAGCGTCGCCGAAATGTACTCATTGAAGAAGCTCAAAGAATCGGCTGGCATGTTACGGCTCCAAAAGGCTCCTTCTTCGCATGGCTCCCTGTACCACTAGGCTATACAAGCGAACAATTTGCCGATCTATTGCTTGAAAAAGCTGATATTGCTGTGGCAGCTGGCAATGGTTTCGGTCAATATGGCGAAGGCTACGTCCGTATCGGTTTGCTGGTAAGCGAGGAACGTTTACGTGAAGCAATCCATAGAATCGAGCAGTTACAATTATTTAACAAATGACAATATCATCAATAGATTATTTGTGAAAGGTGAAAAGGCCTTCCACCCCAATCCATAAAAGTGTTATCGTCTTAACAAAGGTTGTACAAATAAAATGAAGGTGTACACTACTCATTTTTATTGAGGGTTGTTGTGACTAATCATCTCTCCACATTGAAAATAAGAGCCTATCCTCTCTCTAATCATACAAATAATGAGTTATTTTGTTCACTACTACTAGTATGAAAGAGGGAAAGACATTTTTACAGAATGGTTGATTGGAGTGGAGCCAGCGTCACTCTTAGGGGGATTTAGCGTCACAGAGGAGACCCTGGAGCGAACGGAAGTGAGTGAAGCGGCTCATCGGACGCCCCCTGGAAAGGACGCTGGCGGAACGGAAATCAACCCCTCACCTTGCTAAAAGGTCTATTTCTGCTAGTGACATGATCTTTTTTCCACAACATGTGTCCTGTAGCTAACTCTAGCTACAGGATCATTATTTTTCAATTTTCCTTGGCTGCCCTAAACCATTTTCTAATGGATAAAATTGAACATGACCTGTTTCATCATCCAATTTTCGAATATGTTGAATACCTTGTACCTCAGCGAGTACTAGGTCAGCAGTAATAACAGGATTTCCCCCTTTTATTAAATGCCCACCTGACACAACACCCCATTGATCACTCATAGAACCATGGAAATGTGTTTCATATCCCCCATCACGCTTACACACCACACCAGAGCCTTGAATAAATTCAAGTGGTCCATCTTTTTCAACCACATCACTAAAACGAACTTGAATCTGAGCTGTTGCATCTGGCACTAAATATACAAAGCTACTTTTTTGAAAGCTACCAATACAGCTAACAATCGTTGCTGACTCAATATGATTCTCTTCACAGAGCGCCTCAATTCCCTCAATGATATCTGTCCCTGTTAGAAGACGAGCACTAATAACCCTACCAAATGAACCTATACCATAATTAACTCTCACAGACATTGTTATCCCTCTTTCACGTCGAAATATTATAATTATATAAAAATTTTAAAAATTAATTATTGACTTACTATACCCTATAAATTATATTAGTTCTATCGGAATTACAAAAAAATATTATAAATCTCTTATCAAGAGTAGCTGAGGGACTGGCCCTATGAAGCTCGGCAACCTCCTTTTTAAAGGAAGGTGCTAAATCCTGCAAACGATCTTCGTTTGATAGATAAGAGAGGACATCTTTTCATGAGCCTCTCTTAGTTTGTAAGAGAGTTTTTTTATTTTCAAAAAACCGATAAAAACAATCTTGGAGGTAGTTTTCATGAAAAAGAAAAATAAATTTTTAGTAGGTTTAGCAAGTTTAACATTAGTAGCAGCTCTAGCAGGTTGTGGCTCTAAAGAAGATAGTAAAGGCCAAGCTGAGGCAATTGATGGAAAGAAAATCGTCGTAGGTGTCACTTCTGGTCCACACGAGCAAATTGCAGAAGTAGCAGCTAAAGTAGCAAAAGAAAAAGGGCTAGAAGTAGAGCTAAAATCATTTTCTGACTATGTTTTACCTAATACTTCCTTAGCTGAAGGTGATCTTGATGCGAACAGCTATCAACACGAACCTTTCCTCGATACATTTAATAAAGATCATGATACAGATTTAGTCCCAGTGGGCAAAACGATTTTGAATCCAATGGGTATCTACTCTGAAAAATATAAATCCTTTGATGACATTCCGGATGGTGCAACATTTGGCCTACCAAATGACCCAACGAATGGAGCACGTGCCCTCTTTGTTTTACAAGAAGCTGGCTATATTAAGCTAAAAGATGGCGCAGACTTAACAGCCTCGATCCGTGATGTAGAAGAAAACAAAAAGAATTTAAAATTCATTGAATTAGAGGCAGCTCAAATTCCTAAACAGCTTAGTGAAGTAGATGTAGCAGCTATTAATACAAACTTCGCATTAGAAGCTGGCATTAACCCTAAAGACGACTCTATTTTATTGGAATCTACTGACTCTCCATACGTGAACTACATTGTCGTACGCGCTGAAAATGAAAATGACCCAACAATTAAAAAGTTCGTTGAGGCTTACCAATCTGATGAAGTACGTCAATTCATCGAAGAAGAATTCAAAGGTTCAGTAATCCCTAGCTGGTAATACATTCAGGAAGCTTCTATAAGCCGAAGAATCTGCCGAAATTCCTCTATGGGAAGACGAGCAGATTCTTGCTTTTTAGAAGGTTGAGAAAGGAGCAAACAATCGCATGATTCAATTACAAAATATCTCAAAAGAATTCAAGTCGAAAAAAGGCATCATTAAAGCTGTGGATGGGATCAATCTTCATGTAAAAAAGGGACAAATTCATGGTGTGATCGGCTATAGTGGTGCTGGTAAAAGTACACTCATTCGTTGTGTTAATCTACTAGAACGTCCTACAGCAGGAAAAGTAGTGATAGACAATGTAGACATTACAACCCTTTCTCTTCATGAATTACGTCAAACACGCCAAAAAATCGGGATGATTTTCCAGCACTTTAATCTATTAAAAACAGCAACAGTTTACAATAATATTGCCGTTCCCTTAAAGCTACTAGGCTATAAAGAGACGGAAGTAAAAAACCGTGTAGCTAAATATGCTGAAATTGTAGGCTTAACAGATAAACTAGATAGTTACCCAAATCAACTTTCAGGTGGTCAAAAACAACGTGTGGCTATTGCACGTGCCTTGGCACAGGAGCCAGAGATTTTACTTAGTGACGAAGCAACAAGTGCACTTGACCCTGAGACAACAGAAGCCATTCTTGAATTGTTGTTAAAAATTAACCGTGAATTAGGCATTACGATTCTGCTCATTACACATGAAATGAATGTGATTCAAAAAATTTGCGATGAGGTTTCTGTTCTAGAATCAGGGAAAGTTGTGGAATTTGGCACAGCTATTGAACTTTTTGCAAAACCGAAGCACCCTACAACGCGAAAGTTTTTAAATACAATTTCACAACGTAACTTATCCCCTTCTCTTATTGAGCAATTAAATGTTTCAGGTAGTGTCATCCGTTTAACATTCCTTGGTGAAAGCACTGGTAAGCCATTATTAGCAGAAGTCACTAAGGTATACGATGTGCAACCAAATATTTTAACGGCTAATATTATTGAATTAAAAAACGGCATTGTCGGCAATATTGTGGTGCATCTACATGGCGAGACGCAGATTGTCCAAAAGGCGCTAACTTATTTTTCGGAAAATGGCGTGGCAGTGGAAGAATTAGGAGGTGCGTTCAATGAGTAGTATCCAAAGTTTCTTTACAGATTGGTCAGATGTTATTGGCAAAGCAATTATCGAAACATTTCAAATGGTCGGAATTTCATTGTTGTTCTCCATTCTAATTGGTATTCCATTAGGGCTATTAATCGTTTTAACACGACCAGGACAATCCTTTGAAAATAAATTTTTCTATCAGTTTTTTAATCTATTCATCAATATTGTCCGCTCTGTGCCATTTATCATTTTATTATTCTTCATCTTACCTTTTACCAAGTTAATTGTTGGTACAACAATTGGTGTTAAAGGTGTAATCGTTCCGTTAGTTGTTTACACAGCTCCTTATATTGCACGATTGATGGAATCTGCGCTTTTAGAAGTGGATTCAGGAGTGGTAGAAGCTTACACAGCCATGGGTATTAAACGTCGTCATATTATTTGGCATGTACTATTACGTGAAGCTCGTCCATCGATTATTTTAGGCTTAACGATTGCCACAATTGGATTAATTGGTGCAACGGCAATGGCAGGAATGGTTGGTGCTGGCGGATTAGGTGACCTTGCCTATCGTTATGGTCATTTACGCTATGAGGTTGATGTGATGTATGCAACTGTCTTTATCTTAATCATCCTTGTGCAAAGCATTCAATCTATCGGCAACCGCTTCGCTGCGAAATTGAAAAAAGATTAAGAGGAGAATGAAGATGACAAAGGAAATTTATGTAGAGAAAAATGGCTATATTGCAACGTTAGTATTAAATCGCCCTGATAAACGAAATTCGTTTTCAAAGGCAATGTTTCAAGCTATAGTAGACCATCTTGAACAGCTACGTGTAGATTCTTCTATCAAGCTCTTGATTGTCCGCGGTGTCAATGAAGTAGCCTTTTCATCTGGTGCTGATATTAGCGAGTTTTTAGATATTCGTTATGCTGCAGACAATGCCAAAGCCTATAATGATTTGGCTTTAAAGGCAATCGATGCCCTCTATAAATTTCCGCATCCTACAATTGCTATGATTCAGGGCTTAGCAATTGGCGGTGGCTTAGAGTTAGCAAATGCTTGTGATTTTAGAATAGCAACACCTAAGAGTAAGCTGGGTATCACCGCTGCAAACATTGGTATTGTCTATAATTTAGAAAGCACGAAACGTCTCATCAATATTGTTGGTGTCGCTAAGGCAAAGGAAATTTTATACACAGCCAACATTTTTACAGCTGAAGAAGGCAAAAATATTGGTTTAATCACGGCCCTACATGAGCCAGAGAATATTGAAGATGCCACACTGCAATTCGCTGAACATCTATTAAGTAAATCATCCATTGCAAACGCAGGCATCAAAAAAATTATCCAGGCGATTGTAGATGGTGAAAATGAAGAAAGCGATGAGCTGGCACAGTTAGTTTTGGATTCATTTAGTTCAGACGATTATAACGAAGGTATTCAAGCCTTTTTAAATAAAAGAAAGCCTATTTTCAATAAATAAGTGAGGTAGTAACGATGACAAACACAACTGATGGTGATCTACTCTTAAAAAATATCACTGCACAAGCCCCCTTCCCCATTTGCTTTGCAGATTTAGAAAAGGCCGTAGCGGAAAAAATCGAAGCTGGACCTTTTGGCTACATCCGTTCTGGTGCTGGTGGTGAACAAACACTGCGCAATAATCGTGCAGCTTTTGAGAAGTATTCCATTGTTCCCCGCTTTTTAAATGATGTGTCAAACGTTGATACATCAATTCATTTGTTTGGTAAAACATATCCAACTCCTTTGCTCTTTGCTCCTGTTGGCATGAACGGAATGGTTCACGATGAAGGTGAGCTTGCCGTTGCACGTGCCGCCCAGAATTTAAATATCCCTTATATTCAAAGCACTGTTTCCACTTATGCTCTTGAAGAAGTTGCTCAAGCTGCTCCTTCTGCAACAAAGTGGTTTCAATTATATTGGTCTACTAATGAAGAAATTGCTTTTAGTATGGCTGCACGTGCGGAGGCAGCGGGATTTGAAGCAATCGTTTTAACTGTCGATACCGTAATGCTTGGCTGGCGCGAAGAAGATGTCCGCAATCAATTTTCACCATTGAAGCTAGGCTATGCACGAGGCAATTATATGAATGATCCTGTTTTTACTGCCACTTTACCTGATGATTCATTTGAGTCCTATGTACAAGGTGTCTTGCAAAATGTCTTCCACCCAACACTTAATTGGGCGCATGTACGAGAATTAAAAAAGCGTACAAACCTTCCTATACTATTGAAGGGAATATTACATCCTGAAGATGCGAAGCTAGCTATCGATAATGGTATTGATGGCATTATTGTATCAAACCACGGTGGCCGTCAATTAGATGGCGTTATTGGTTCACTTGATGCCCTTCCTGCTATTGCAGAAGCTGTAAATGGACAAATTCCTATTATATTAGATAGTGGTGTATATCGTGGCATGGATGCCTTAAAAGCACTTGCTTTAGGAGCGGATGCCGTTGCAATTGGACGTCCTTTCGTCTATGGGCTAGCTCTTGAAGGACAACAAGGTGTCGAAAAGGTGATGACCAATCTTTATGATGAATTAAAGGTTTCCATCGCATTAGCAGGTGCCACCTCTGTCAAAGGATTACGCAACATCACATTAGTCAAACAGGATGGGACTGAGGTTAAATGAAACAAGCATTACAAGGATTAAAGGTTGTCGATTTATCACAAGTCTTAGCAGGCCCTTATTGCACTATGGTGTTAGCAGATATGGGTGCAGAAGTTATTAAAATTGAAAAATACCCAAATGGAGACGATACCCGTACAATGGGTCCTTTCGTTAATGAAGAAAGTCATATGTACATGATGGTTAATCGTAATAAAAAAGGTGTCTGCATCAATTTAAAAACTGCTGAGGGACTGGCTTTGTTTAAAGAACTGATTCAATCTGTCGATGTATTGGTTGAAAATTATCGACCAGGTGTCACGAAAAAGCTTGGTATTGATTATGACACATTAAAAACCATCAATCCTGGCCTTATTTACTGTTCTATTTCAGGCTATGGTCAAACAGGTCCTTATAGTCAAAAGGGTGGCTATGATATTATGGCACAGGGTCTGAGCGGCTTAATGCATATGACAGGTGAAGCAGATGGCCGACCTGTCAAAGTTGGCTTTGCGGTGAATGATATTGCTGCTGCTCAAACAGCCTTACAGTCCATTTTAATGGCCTATATTTATAAGCTTCGTAGTGGCGAAGGACAATATATTGATGTTTCCTTAGTGGAGTCAGGTCTTGCATGGACTGTTTGGGAGGCTGCTGCTTATTTCGGACAAGGTGAGCTACCTGAGCGAACAGGAACAGCCCATCGTGTGTCCGCGCCCTATCAAGGTTTCAAAACACAGGATGACTATATTCTAGTAGGTGCTGGCAATCAAAAGCTATGGGAGATTTTCGCGGCTAAGGTTGTCAATCGACCTGATTGGTTAGACAATCCCCTCTTTGCTACCAACTATTCACGTGCCCAACATGTGAAGGTGCTGGAGGCAGAAATTGAAAGCGAGCTAATCAAGCATAAGGCTACCTACTGGCTCGAACTTTTAGATAAACACGGCGTACCATCTAGCCCAATCTATTCCTACGATCAAACATTGAATGATCCACATATTCTAGAGCGTGGCATGGTACTGTCCTATGAGCACCCAACTGCTGGACCAATGCGAACACTAGGCTTCCCAGCCAAATTCTCGCAAACACCTGGACAGCTAACAAGTGCAGCTCCTACTTTAGGGCAACATAATGAGGAAATTTTACAGGCATTAAATATTTCGGATCCAGATATTCAACAGCTCAAGGCAGCCAAAATTATTGGCTCAAAATAAAGCGATTATCTAGTTTTAGATCGCTATCAGTTACATTTCAGCTTCTATCAGTCACTTTTTTGATTCTATCCTGCACTTTTTCATTTCTATCACGCAAAAAAGGCTTCCCCATCTATGAGGAAGCCTTTTTCTTATTGAATAACGCCTAATTCGCGACCAACCTTCTCGTAAATCGCAATTGCATTATCAAGCATTTCTTTTGTATGTGCCGCTGTTGGCATATTCCGAACGCGACCTGTACCCTTTGGAACTGTTGGGAAGACAATCGATTTTGCATAAACGCCTTCTTCAAATAAACGCTTTGAAAATTCCTGTGTCAACTTCTCATCCCCAATGATACATGGTGTAATTGGTGTCTCAGACGCACCAATATTAAAGCCAAGCTTCTCAAGTCCCGCTTTTAAATAGTTTCCATTATCCCACAGCTTATCGTGTAGCTCTGTTGAATCAATCAGCATTTGCACAGCTGCTGTAATAGCGGCAACATCACCTGGCGGTAACGCTGTTGAGAATAGGAATGGGCGTGAGCGAACTTTTAGCCAATCAATTAAATTTTTCTTACCTGCTACATAGCCACCTACTACACCAATGGCTTTTGATAATGTACCAATTTGGAAGTCAATTTCTTTTTCTAATCCAAAATGCTTCACAGTTCCTTTTCCTTTACCTGTTACACCTGAACCATGTGCATCATCCACATACGTTATTAAATCAAACTCTTTAGCAATTTCCACAATTTCAGGTAGTTTAGCAATATCACCATCCATTGAGAACACACCATCTGTGATAACCATGATTTTATTGTATAAGCCTGATTCCTTTGCCGCCTTTGCCTTAGCACGTAAATCATCCATATCGGAGTGATTAAATGCAATGATTTTCGCCTTTGATAAGCGACAGCCATCAATAATAGAGGCATGGTTCAATTGATCAGATAGAATGGCATCATTTTTATCCATTACAGCCGAAATAGCAGCCATATTACAATTAAAGCCAGATTGATAAGAAATAGCCGCTTCTGTTCCTTTAAATTCCGCAAGCTTTTCTTCTAATTTAACGTGCAAGTCAAGTGTGCCATTGATTGTACGAACAGCACCTGCTCCAACACCGTATTTATCAATTGTCTCTTTGGCAATACGCTTTAATTCTTCATTTGTTGCTAAACCAAGATAGTTGTTAGAGGATAAGTTAACAAGATTTTTGCCACGGACCTGAATAATCGGCCCATTTGCTCCCTCTACTGGATCGATTTCATTGTATAAGCCTTGTTCATGTAGGGCTTGTAGGTTTTCATCTAAAAATGCATTCAATACTTTAGACAAGCGTATCATCCTTTCCTAGGAAAACTGTTCTCGCTCCTAGTTTAGCACATGCAAGCCATTAGCTACATTACTTTGTTAATCTTTCGAATAGTGGCGCTGTTTTTTCTCGCCATAAAGAGGCAGATAGACAATGATCTAATAAACGCCGAACGGTATATTCAGCTTCTGCATATCGTTTGGAATGACCCATCGCATCCTGTATAGCTTCTTTGTATTGTACTCGGACTGCCTCAATCGCAGTCTCTGCTTCCTCTGAAAGCGCACAATGTTGCCCAATATCAAAAATCTTATCCCCTAACCTACCATCCTCTGGATCAAAGATATGGGGCTCTGTGCTATCAAAGATACAGAAATTGAGCTCTGGGATAATGACCATATCCACAGATCCCGCATCTAAGCCACACCAAATAATTTGTGCATCAAGCCCTCTTGCATTTGCCTCATCCGCTAAGCTTTTCATTAGTGAAGATTTACCTGTACCTGGCTTGCCTTTAATCATGAAGCGAGTCGTGATACTTTTGGTGATACTATCCACTGTATTTTCCGCACCTCTAGGAGTTAACGTTCCAAGTAAACGATGTGTCCGCATGCCCGTTTTATTCAAAACAATGGATTGGAACACTTCCGTCTTTAAATTTTCCACCTGTTCATTTAATGCCTGCCAGTTCATACAGCTTTGTGTGACAACCTCCCAGTCATCATGAAGCTTGATTGCTTGATCCAGTTTCGCTATGCATTTTTCACGCCAAGTTACCCGCTCCTGCATCGCCTCTGCAAGCTGTTCTCCAACCTTTTCAAGCTGTATGTCCTCTAAACAATCGTAGAAAGACATGACACGATGCTTTGTACCGAGTAAAGTTGGCTCGATATTCCACTCAGAAGCCCATACAAAAAGTCTGTTACAGCCTTTTACATAAACGGCTTCTACAACCTCTTCTAATAAAGCATGCTTAAACCACTCAACAGCAAAGCCCTGTTTCACATAAAAATATCCTAGTTCTTTTAACAGTTCTGAACCTTTAAAGGTAGCGGGCCCTTGCAAAAAATAAACGAGAGCCGCTTCTTCCATCATTTCTTTATATAAATTTTTCACACCTTGCCCAGTCAATGCGTGTCCAAAATAATACGTTACATTTCCGTTCAAATGTCGTTCCTCCTTTAGCTTCTGCCCTGCATTATATGAAGGAACGCTAAAAAAAATGAAAAGCTACTTCTATCCTTTACAGATCTAAGTAGCTTCATGATTTAATAAAATGGCTTCATGCCTTCAATATGCCCAATACATTTCATTAATATTTTACGACAATACGGTAATGAATATTGCACAATATAGCCTGAAGTTAAGGCGATTAATACTGTCCCTACTCCAACTGGTCCTCCTAGTAGCCAGCCAACAATGGTTACGAGTACTTCAATTCCCATTCTTGCTGTTTTAATAGATCCGCCAAACTTTTCGACAAGTATCATCATTAAGGTATCCCTTGGTCCTGCGCCCATATTCGGTGCGATATACATCCCACAGCCAAAGCTCAAAACAAATAAACCAATAATAAAATATGTAATTTGTAAGCCATATACATCCGTTGAGGGCAACATCCAGTTAAATACATCAATGAATGAGCCGATTAGTAGCATATTGAGCCAAGTGCCTATCTTTGGCCATTGACGCAACGCAATGGATGTTGAAGCAACTATAAAGAGTCCTGTTACAATAGACCAAGTACCAATACTTAAACCAAAATTTTGGAATAGACCCACATGTAAAACATCCCACGGGCTTGTCCCAACAATTTTTCCTTTTATCGACATCGTGATGCCAAGTGACATCACAATTAAGCCACCAATAAAAAAGGTCCAACGCCACCCCATTATTCTACGCATTCCTTATCCTTCTCTCTATGAATATATTGCTATTACTGTATCATACTTTCAACAAAAATTAAGCTATAGTGCTTGAACTAAACCGTTCATCTTACCACATAAAAAACTACCCATTTTCTCACTCATGGGTAGTTGTAATTGAGGCAAGTTGTGCCTTTGTTATAGTCTTCAGATCTTCTACTTGAACATGAATTTGCATACCAATTTTCCCAGCACTAACGATTATGCTTCCTTGATCTTGAGCAGATGCATCAATGACCGTTGGATATAACTTCTTCATCCCTACTGGTGAACATCCACCACGAACATAACCAGTATGGCCCAGTAGATCTTTTACCGCTAACATTTCAATTTTCTTTTCCCCAACTACCTTTGCAGCTGCTTTTAAGTCCAGCTCCTCGGCTACAGGAATGACAAATACAAATAACTTTTGTGCACTTGCTTTTGCTACTAATGTTTTAAATACCCGAGCAACTGGCTGACCAATTTTCTCAGCTACAGAAACACCATCAACTTGACCATCCCCGGTTTCGTATTCAATCACATCAAAATGAATTTTTTGTTGTTCTAATAATCGAATTGCATTCGTTTTCGCATGCTTTGCCTTTGCCATTTCAACAATCTCCTATCTACAGCATCAGGCTATCAAAGAGAACATAGAATCCTTGTCTGGGCGATAGCCATTTTTCGTCATTTGAACGTGAGCCGCATATCTTTCCGATGCCTGTTTGAATGCTCTTAACCTGAATGCAGTCTCATAGTTCTTACCGAAAATTGTATCTGCAAATGGGTCCAATTTCAATTCCTTCGAGAAACGTTCAGGAACCTTCACTTCAATAATGTCACGTACAAAAGATGGTTCGCCTTCGTTAGTGGTAACATCGTCAAAACTTGAATCATTTAACATATACTGTATTTGAGCATCAACGCTTTGTGCCACACGTAAATCTTGTGGAGAAGGCTCTGCTGATGACAATGCTGCATTACGTACCTGCTCTAAAATATGCAGTGTGTCATTTAGCTCTGAATCGGATATATCCGAGGAATCAGCGTTATCATTCATTCCTACTTTATAAGCTTGCTCATGGGCACGTACATTCTTTTCTGTTTGCTGCAAATCTTCCATAATGGCTTGCTGTTGAGGCGTTACTTCTTTCGACTCTACTTGTTGCTGTTCATATAAATCCTGGTCAGTACGTCCTAACAGTAGATTTTCCAGTTCAATCAATAATGGGTTTTTCTTTGGCTGGAAATACATCGCATTTTTTCTATATGCATCTCCCGCCTCTTTACGTTGCAATATCTTTTTACGATTATGCTGCGATGAAATTCTTTCTTGTTCCATTAAATTTGATATTTTCATAGTTTTCACCTCGCCCTTCTATCTTCATATGCTAATTAGATAATAGATATGAACATACTTACTTACACTCTATCTATACCATTTGAATAGTTTCTGTACACTCATTATCGGAATTTTCACTATTAAATTCAAGCACTAATTACTACTAACCTCCTAAAGAGATACTAACTATTTTCGAAATTAGGTATAAAGACTCTTATAAAGCCAATATTTTTCACATACATTTATTAACTCCATACTATTTTCAATAAAATTTATTACCATATACACTAATCAAACAGTGTTAATCGACGTAAAAAAACAGCCCCTCATTCTGGACTGTCTTTCTCATTTTTTGGGTCTAATCAATATACCTTTATAAGCTAAGTAACCAAGCCATGCACCAATTGTATTTAAAATTAAATCATCAATATCCGCAGAGCCGACGGTAAAAATAAATTGAACGGTTTCGACAGCAAGACTAGAAAAAAAGCCTAAACAAATAATGACCCACGCTTTTCGGAATTTCTTCGATAGTAATGGCAGTAAAAAGCCCATTGGCGTAAAAATTAATAAGTTGCCAAGTAAGTTAACGATTATAATTTCCCAATTAAAATATTGAGAGTAGTTTATATAACGGAGAATCGTTTCGAAGGGAATAAAATTAGTAGTTAATCGCCAACTACTATAATCAAACAATCCTAAGTCACCTATCGAGTAATCTCCTTTAAATAAAACGACGACTACATCTACTAAGCGATCAATAACCAATTTATAAAAAGCCATAAATGAATAGATACTAAATAAAATCCAACCTGCGATCTTTAGCGGCAAATAATATGTATCAATGACATCCCGATATGGTAATGGGAGCTTGGCATTATTCTGAACATCCGCTATGTTGTTTTTAGACAAGCTTAACACCCACTTCCCTTTATTCCTTCCCATATTTTAATATGCTCAACTATAGCTTGCAAGTAGCTGAAAAAAATTATCATCCAAAAAAGCTGTCTCCTAGCAGCAGAGACAGCCTTGCAATAAGTATGTTTAAACTGGGTTTACCCCATGCTTACGTTGTGAGAATAATAAGTATTTTGACATATAAAGTTCTAAGCGATTTTCTAGTACCTTACGTAGCTCATTAGGTTCAATCACATCATCAATGATAAGCTCTGAAGCTAAACGATACACATCAATTTCCTCTTGATATTCTTTACGTTTCTCGGCAATGAAGCTTGCTTGTTCTTCTTTTGGAAGTTCTGCAATTTTATTGGCATAGACGGCATTGACAGCAGCTTCTGGTCCCATTACGGCAATTTGTGCATTTGATAATGCAATACAGCAGTCTGGTTCAAACGCAGGGCCAGCCATCGCATATAATCCTGCACCATATGCTTTACGCACAATGACCGTTAGCTTAGGAACAGTTGCCTCACTCATGGCAAAAATCATTTTAGCACCATGACGGATGATTCCTGCTTTTTCTACCTGAGTACCAATCATAAAGCCTGGAACGTCTGCTAAGAATAACAGCGGTATATTGAATGCATCACAAAGGGAAATAAATTTCGCCGCTTTATCAGCAGAATCATGGAATAGCACGCCTCCCTTGACACGTGGTTGGTTAGCGATAATGCCAACTGATTGTCCATTAATTCGTGCAAGGCCTGTAATTAATTCGGGTGCAAATAATTTCTTGACCTCACAAAACGAATCTTCATCGATAATACGATCAATTAGCTTATACATATCAAATGGAACATTTTGGTTTTGAGGAATTAATTCTTCAATAGATTTATCAAATGTAGCCGGTGGTTTAGGTGCCTCTACCTTGCTGCGTTCTGCATAGTTATTCGGGAAGTAACCCAAATATTTACGCGCATAAGTAATGGCCTCCTGTTCTGTTTTAACAAGCACATCTCCACAACCAGAAACGGAACAGTGCATTTTTGCGCCACCCATTGTTTCTAAATCCACTTTCTCACCGATAACCATTTCGGCCATACGAGGAGATCCTAAATACATGGAAGCATTCCCTTCTACCATCACAACGATATCGCAAAATGCAGGGATATAGGCACCGCCTGCTGCGGAAGGACCGAATAATAAGCAAATTTGCGGAACTTTTCCTGACAGCTTGACTTGGTTGTAGAAAATGCGTCCTGCACCTCTACGTCCTGGGAACATTTCTAGCTGATCTGTAATACGTGCACCTGCTGAATCTACTAAATAGAGTAATGGACAATTCAACTTTTCAGCAGTTTCTTGAATGCGAATCATTTTTTCAACTGTGCGTTTTCCCCAAGAACCCGCTTTAATCGTTGAATCATTGGCTAGCACACAAACCGTGCGACCATGAATTTTACCAATACCAGTGACAACACCATCTGCTGGTAAATCCCCTGCTAAACAGTTCGCATAGAGCCCATCCTCTGATTGAAGACCATCATCAAGTAATAGTTCAAGACGCTCACGTACAAATAGCTTACCTTGCTGTGCATTTTTGTCATGATATTTTGGTAATCCACCTGCTAGTATTTTATCTTTCATTGTAGGTGGCGTATTTTCTGTCGAGATATTGCTCATGTTTATTTCCTCCCTTTGCCCAATCGATTACACCAAAATTGTTTCTTGGCGTTTTATTTCCCTGAATATTGTGGCGCTCGCTTCTCTTGGAAAGCAAGTAAGCCCTCTAATCGGTCTTCTGTTGGGATCAGTGCACTATATGCAAGTGATTCAATTTTTAACCCGGTAGCTAAATCTACCTCAACACCTTGATTGATCGCAACTTTGGCTTGCACTAAAGAGAGTGGTGCGTTTTTTGCCATTTCCAGTGCAAGCTGTTGTGCCTTCTCTAATACCTCATGTCCTTCATAAACATACTCGATAATGCCATAATGTTTAGCTTCTTCGGCATTCAGCCTACGTGCTGTATAAATTAATTCCTTTGCTTTGCCAAGACCAATTAGACGTGGAAGTCGTTGTGTTCCCCCAGCTCCTGGAATAATACCGAGCGATGTTTCTGTTAGACCTAGCTTTACATTTGTAGCCGCAATACGTAAATCACAAGCTAGTGCCAACTCCAAGCCTCCGCCAAAAGCTACGCCATTTAGGACAGCAATGACAGGCTGTGCAAGCGTTTCAACTTTTGCCACAGTGGCGCCAATCAGCTGCACAATCTGCTTCACTTGTCGATCGGACATTCCTTTACGTTCCTTTAAATCAGCACCTGCACAAAATGCCTTTTCGCCTGCACCTGTTAGAAGGACTACGCGCACTGCTGGATCTCCATTGATTTGATCAAGCGTGTCAGACAGCTCATGAAGTAATTGAACCGACATAGCGTTAGCAGCTTCTGGTCTTGAAAGAGTAATTAGTCCAATACTACCCTCTAGTAATTCAAAACGAACGAGTTGTGTCATCGTTGATTTGCACTCCTTTCATTGCGGACAATAGCCATTTGCTTCGATGCAACAGCTTTGCCTAATTTCTCTTCAATAAAGAGTGCCGCCTCTAGCACCTTTTGTCGATCTACTCCTGTTTCAATGCCCATCTCATCGAATAAATACAATAAATCTTCTGTGGCTACATTGCCTGAGGCACCCTTAGCATATGGACAACCCCCTAGCCCACCAAGCGCACTATCAAACTTAGAAATACCCATTTCTAAGGATTTCATAATATTAGCTAGTGCTGTTCCACGCGTATCATGAAAATGCATGGCAAATCTTTCAGCAGGATATCTTTTTAGTAATTCCTCTAAAAGAAATTCAACCTGCGTCGGTACACCAACACCAATTGTGTCGCCAAGCGATATTTCAGTCACACCCATCTCCAATAATTTTTCCGTTACTCGTAGTACCTTATCAGGATGGATATACCCCTCATAAGGACAACCAATAACCGTTGAGATATAGCCTCGAACATGTTTCTTTGCAGCCTTAGCTCCTACCACAACTTCCTCTAATATGGGAAATGTATCTTCTATCGTTTTATTAATATTACTTTGGTTATGACTTTCACTAGCAGACATAAAAATACTTACTTCATCTACTTCAGCCTGTAATGCACGTTCTAAGCCACGCATATTGGGTACAAGTGCTGCATAGGTAATATCCTTATGTCTTTTAATGGCTTGCAGAACCTCGACTGCATCTGCCAATTGAGGAATCCATTTCGGATGCACAAACGATGTCACTTCAATATAATTTAATCCTGTTTGACTTAATAAATTAACTAATTGCACTTTATCAGCTGTTGAAATATGCGTTTTTTCATTTTGTAAGCCATCACGGGGACCAACTTCTTTGATTATGACTTGCTTAGGTAGCTGCATAAAGAAGCCTCCTCTTATTCAATTTCTAAAATATCATCATCAACGTTAATGAAGTCTCCCTCATTGGCAATGATTTTCGTCACGACGCCATCCTCTTCTGCTGCAATTGGAATTTCCATTTTCATCGATTCTAAAATGGCTACATCTTGACCTGCTGTCACTTTCTCGCCCTCTGCTACTACGATTTTCCATACTGTTCCTGCCATGCTTGCTTTTACTGTTGCCATAATTATTCACTCCTAATTTTTTAATCATGCATTCGCCCTTCTATGGAAGCACGAATACATGAAAATTGTTATTTTGTTTCTGCTAATTGCGGTAAATAATATTGCTCTACAAATTTAGTCGTCGTATAGCCTTTTAAAAATTGCTCATGAGTGACGGTTTTTAACAACATCGGAATATTCGTTTGAATACCCTCGACTTTATACGCCTTTAGTGCTTGCGTTAATCTCTCACAGGCAATCGCTCTCGTTTCTCCCCACACCACCAATTTACTAATCATTGGATCATAGAATGGTGTGACCACTGAACCAGACTCTACACCACATTCATGTCGCACTCCTTCACCTGTCGGTAATTCAAGAGTCGTAATGGTACCTGGAGAAGGGAAGAATGTCGAAGGATTTTCAGCGTATATCCGCACTTCAATCGCATGCCCTTCTTTAGTCATACTTTCTCTAGTAAATGCAAGCGGTTGTTTTGCCGCAATTTTTAATTGCTCTTCTACTAAATCAAGCTTCGTAATTTCCTCTGTTACGGGATGCTCTACCTGTAATCTTGTATTCATCTCTAAGAAATAAAAGTTTTGATTTTCATCAACCAAATACTCAATTGTTCCAGCATTGACATAACCAATATGCTTCGCCGCCTTAACCGACACTTCTAGCATTTTTTCTCTTGTCTCTTGTGAAATAAACGGTGATGGTGCTTCTTCTACTACTTTTTGATTTCTTCGTTGAATAGAGCATTCACGTTCAAATAACGGAACAACATTGCCCTGATGATCTGCAATAATCTGCACTTCGACATGGTGAGGGTTAGCAATGAATCGCTCCATATACATCGTGCCATCACCAAAGAATGATTGTGCACGCTTTTGATTGCCCTCAAAAGCTTTGGCCAGTTCCTCGGCATTTTCAACTAGCTGCATACCGATACCGCCCCCGCCTGCTGATGCCTTTAACATAATGGGATAGCCTAAACGCTCCGCTATGTCAGTGGCTTCTTCCACATCTTTCACAGGCGCTTCTACACCCTCTACAATAGGCACGCCAGCAGCTTTCATTGTTTTACGTGCCTCTAGTTTACTGCCCATTGAAGCGATCACATCTGCACTTGGCCCGATAAACACTAAACCTACCTCTGTACAACGTTTCGCAAAATTTGCATTCTCTGATAGTAAACCATAGCCAGGATGAACAGCCTCTGCGCCACTTTCTAATGCAATTTCAAGAATGCGGTCGATGTTTAAATAGCTCTGTGCAACAGGTGGCTTCCCTACACAGAAAGCCTCATCTGCATCTTTCACATGTAGGCTTTCAGCATCTGCCTCTGAATAGATAGCAACCGTATGAATATTTAGGCGCTTGCATGTTCTGATCACACGTCTAGCAATCTCCCCACGATTTGCAATTAATACCTTGTTGAACATATCCACTGCCCCTCCTTACTTTACGGTCATAACAAAATCTTCTCGTAATTTATATTTTTGAACTTTTCCTGATGCAGTCATTGGATAGTTATCAATAAAGAAGATATGGCGAGGAATTTTATGTCTAGAAATTTTATCCCGACAATAATCTCGGATTTCTTCCTCTGTTGCCTGTTCTCCTTCTTTTAACACAATCCAAGCTGCCGCTTCCTCACCATAGACAGGGTCAGGGACACCTGCAACCTGAACATCTGAAATTTTAGGATGTGTATAAAGGAACTCCTCAATTTCACGAGGATATAGGTTTTCACCACCACGAATAATCATATCCTTCAAACGTCCTGTTACACGGATAAAACCGGCTTCATCCATTGTTGCTAAATCACCTGTGTGCAACCAACCATCCTCGTCAATCGCAAGATCTGTTTCTTCTTGGTTTTTATAGTAGCCCTTCATCACATGATAGCCCCTCGTACATAGCTCTCCCTGTTCATTCGTCGATGCTTCCTCCGTTGTACCAGGAACAACAATCTTTACTTCTAGGTTAGGTAATGCGCGGCCGACCGTCTCCACCTTCAACACTAACGGGTCCTCTGTTCTTGTTTGCGTAATAACTGGTGATGATTCTGTTTGACCATAGCAAATTGTAATATCTTTCATCCCCATCTTCTCAATGACCGCTTTCATGACCTCAATTGGACAGTTTGAGCCAGCCATGACTCCTGTGCGTAAAGTTGAAAGATTGAAAGATGAAAAATTCGGTAAATTCAGTTCACTAATGAACATCGTTGGCACGCCATGTAATGCAGTACATTTCTCTTGTTGAACGGTTTTGAGTACCTCTTCAGGTGAAAATTCCTGCACTGGTACCATCGTTCCACCACTCGTAGTAATGGCTAATGTCCCTATGACACAACCAAAGCAATGGAAAAATGGAACTGGGATACATAGACGATCCTCTGCAGTTAAACGCATACACTCAGCAATGTTGACAGCATTGTTGACTAAATTAAAATGCGTTAACATTACACCCTTAGGAAAGCCTGTTGTACCAGACGTATATTGAATATTAATGACATCATCATAGTGTAGAGAGTGCTCTCTTTGATCTAGCTGTTCCTCGGATACTTGCTTGGCAGCAGTTAAAACGTCTGACCAATTTAGTACGCCGGGGTATTTCGTTTCACCGATTAAAATAACATTTTTTAATAAAGGTAGTCGCTTTGATTGCAAATTACCTGGTTCACAATGTTCAAGCTCTGGACATAACTCTTGCAGTGTATTGATAAAAGAATGGTCTCGATAATTTTCAATTAAAAAAATCGTTTTAGCATCAGATTGCTTCAATAGATACTCCAACTCACTCGCACGGTAATTCGTATTTACCGTAACAATTGGAGCACCCATCTTCCCTGTACCAAATTGAAGCTGTACCCACTCAGGAACATTCGTCGTCCATACTGCGATATGATCTCCCTTTTCAATTCCAAGAGCCATTAAACCTCTCGCTACGTATCGTGCTTGACGATTTAGCTGCTCATAAGTCATGCGTAAATTTCTGTCAGCGTAGACCAATGCTTCATTCTGCGGGTACTTTTTTGATTGTTCATCTAGCAATTGACCAATTGTTTGATACACAAGTTCTGCCATGAAGATCCCCCTTATTTATGCTATTTAACTTAATTGATGATGATTAACAGCCAATTAGACGAGAAATAACGAGACGTTGAATTTCAGATGTTCCTTCACCGATTTCCATTAACTTAATGTCACGTAAATGGCGTTCTACATCGTATTCTTTCATATATCCAGAACCACCATGAATTTGGATTGCTTGATTACATGTACGGAAGCCCATTTCAGAAGCAAATAGTTTAGCCATCGCAGCTTCTTTGCCAAATGGCTTCTTTTGATCTTTTAACCATGCCGCTTTATGTACTAGCGTACGAGCAAGCTCTATTTCCATCGCCATATCAGCTAATTTAAATTGGATCGCCTGTAGCTTTGAAATAGGTGCACCAAATTGCTCACGTTCCTTCGCGAATTTTAGTGCCTTTTCATAGGCAGCCTGTGCAATTCCAACAGAAAGGGCAGCGATGGAAATACGCCCACCATCAAGTGTATTTAAAAACTGGCTAAAGCCACGTTTTTCATCCCCTAATAGATTTGTTCTTGGGACACGAACATTTTCTAACACAATCTCACATGTATTGGAGCCACGTACACCCATTTTGTCATAATTACAGTTGATTGTTACACCTGGTGTGTTTGTTGGCACAATAATAGAAGAAATAATCTTTTTACCATCTTCACGTTTACCCGTTACCGCAGTCACAATAATTTGTCGAGCATATCCTGCATTGGTAATCCAGCATTTTTCTCCGTTAATGATGTAGTCATCACCATCAATAACAGCTGTAGTACGTGTGCCACCAGCATCTGAACCTGCATTTGGCTCTGTTAAACCGAATGATCCTAATGTCTCACCCTTAGCTAATGGAACTAACCATTCTTGCTTTTGTTCCTCCGTACCGAAGTTATAAATTGGTGAGGCGCCTAAGCTAACAGCAGCTGCATAGCTTAACCCCGTGCCTCCACATGCTCGACCAATTTCCTCTACAGCTAAAGCATAGGACACCGTATCACCACCTGATCCACCATATTCTTCAGGAAACGGGATACCCAATAAGCCTAGTTCTGCCATCTTCTTAAAGCTCTCTATTCTCATTGTTGATGTCTCATCAACCTCACGAGCATACGGTTTAATCTCCTTCTCAGCAAAATCACGCACCATGTCTCGAATCATTTCTTGCTCTTTTGTTAATTCAAAATTCATCCCTAATCCCCCTAATGTCTAATTTGCCATAGTAGATGTAGCTCAAGAACGATTGCTTACAGTGAAATACCGACTAGTCGGTTTGTAAAAACAAATAATAAAACCAGTGTCTCCTACTGGCTACCCCTTTATTATAAATTGCTTCGCTTCTTCCATGGCTTGTTCTGTCACAATCGCACGTAATACCATATCGGTAAAAACATCTGTGATTTGCTCCATAGTTAATGGTCCTGATTGCTTAAACCATTTGTATGTCCAGTTAATCATCCCGACAATTGCCATAGTGACAATCGTACAAGGTAATTCAGTACGAAAAACCTTTGCTTCCTGACCCTCGGCTATCACTTTTTGTAAAATATCTCGATAGTGATCTCTCTTTTTATGGATGATGTCACTATATTCATCTGAGAGTGAACGACTTTCTTCATAAAAAATCGTAATATGTGCTTGATACATATCAAATACTTGTGTCAGTGTTTGCAGCATGGCACACAAACGTGTGATGGGTGTATCGTATTTGTCATATGCATCTTGCGATTGTTGAATAACATATGAAATAAAGACATCATGAATTTCATATAACAATTCATCTTTTGATTTAAAATTATGATAAAATCCACCCTTTGATGCTCCAATATATTCCACAATACGATCCACAGTTACATTGTGATAACCATCTTGCTGAAACAATTCAACTGAAGCGTCTACAATTCTTTGTTTTAACGTTTTCTTTACCATAGGCACCTATCATCCTTCATCTAGCTCTATACTCCATCACTCCTTATAATCAGGAAAAATCATTCAAATCCATAAAGTATTCTATTTTTTCCTAATTATAAAAATACTATGACAACATAAATATAGCATTCTCAAAATTTGGTGTCTAGCAACAAAATAGATTTTTCATAAAATTGCGAGCATAAAATTTACATGGAACAGAAATTAAAAACCTATAAACACATACATACCATATGAATTTTTTTTGCTCATCATGACAAATTTTCTTCCCTCCCATTTCTTTGTCTAACAAATCCATTTTCCATTGCAGTTAAACTGCGAACCCACTCAACCTATGCTATATTTAAAACCATGGAACTATGAAAGGGTGTTAACAATGGCAAAGAGCGTAGTAATCGCTGAAAAACCTTCTGTAGCACGTGATATCGCACGTGTACTGAAGTGTAATAAAAAAGGAAATGGTTTCCTTGAGGGAGATAAATACATTGTTACTTGGGCGCTTGGACATCTTGTGACACTGGCTGACCCTGAAAGCTATGATGTGAAATATAAAACATGGAATCTTGAAGATCTACCCATGTTACCTGAACGACTAAAATTAACTGTTATAAAGCAAACTGGAAAGCAATTTAATGCGGTCAAAAGTCAGCTTACACGTAATGATGTCAGTGAAGTCATCATTGCTACAGATGCTGGACGTGAAGGTGAATTAGTAGCACGCTGGATACTCGATAAAGTGAAAATTAAAAAGCCTCTAAAACGCTTATGGATTTCCTCTGTTACAGATAAGGCAATTAAAGATGGCTTTGCCAATCTAAAGCCTGGCAAAGCATATGATAATCTATATGCCTCTGCTGTAGCTCGCTCAGAGGCAGACTGGTATATCGGACTCAATGCTACTCGTGCTTTAACTACCCGCTTTAACGCACAGTTGAATTGTGGACGTATTTTATTGTATACTGTCAATACTATTGGCGAAATTTATTAATCTAGATTTAATCTAGGTTGTATAGGTTTCGCCATTTTTTTTATGGCGAAAATTATTTAATATTTAAATTTATTTCGTTTAGACATTAATTAATAACCTTAAAATTCTATAATTAATAAAATACGTAATACAGAAGAGTTATACTTAAAACTATTAACGTGGTTACATATTTTAAGTAAAAAAATTAGTTCTTATTATAATTTTGAATATAGGAGGGAATACAATGTCAAATACATTAATTTTGTCGGCAAATCAAAACATAAAATCGTTTAAAAAAAATATAAACAAAAATATACAAGCAAAGGATTTTCATAAAAATTGCCTAGAGTTTATTTCATGGACTAAGGAACATCCATATCAAAAAAAAATGTGGAGCTTCTCAAGATTTTAAGTTCAGCTATTGAAAATACTAATTATGAAGATTTGAAAGTATTAATTCATTGTGGGAAATTTAGTCGATATGTATTTGAACAAAACTATAAACAACTAGCTATTGAATTACCAATAGTATTAGATTGTGCGATTACAAATGATTGTATAGATGCAGGTAAAGAATTATGTGAGTTGATTATCTATTTAATGGAAGTCGTTACTACTCTTCCATCAGAATCTAAAATTATATTTCTGAGAGATGTTGTGTATTTTTCACGTCAAATTGATGATTGCGATATGGAGGTACGTACTTCGATAAAAATAGCGGAAATTTTTCAATCTAATAATGCATTTCAATCTGCATACCGTATTCTTTCTGAAGCAGAAACAAATGCTCGAGAGAGAGATAATTTAAATTTAGTGGCCAAATTACATGTAGCAGCTGGAGCAGTTAGTTATTCAGAACAAGATTTTGAATACGCCACCAAATATTTCTTTTCGGCAATTGGTTTATATAGTAGTTTAGGAATAGAGCCACCTATAGATGTACTTAGCAATTTTGCTACTTCATTAATGGATATAGGACAGTTAAAGCATGCAGCTGAGATTTATAATGACATACTTTCAAATAATATAGAAACCGAATTAATACAAGAAATTTATTTGAACTTAATGATATGTTATAGAGATTTAAATGAATGGGAAATGGTTCAAGATATTTTCGACAAAATTGACATTTCATATTTTTAAAGAGCTACCACTATTAAGACCGGAATTAAGTTTATCTAATAAATATAAAATGTTTGAAAGTGTATCTATAAGAAATATTGTAGAAGGTGTTGATTTAACTAAATTTCAAGAGGCAGATTTTATACATTTCGCATCACATGGATTCCCTATATCTAATTATAATGATCCTATATTTGCAACAATGTCTGGACCATTTTCAGACAAATCATTATCATTTGCTGAAATCCAAACTAAATTTAATAAGTTTGACTATCAATTAGTTTTATTAAGTGCATGTGATTCTTCTGATAGTTTAAACAGTGCATTTAATAAAACATATGATACCAACGAATTAATTAGCTTTCCTTTAATTTTTTTATTAAATCAAAAAAGTGTTGTTATTTCGTTTAATTGGCCAATAATTGATATTGTTCCATATGTTTTTTCATCATTATTTTTAGAAATATATCAAATTGAACAAGACTTCTATAGGACGTTTAATAAAACACAATTAAGTTTATATGAATTAACGATTGAGAATCTATTGAGGATTTTAGAGAATATTGAGGATTTTAGAGAATATTGAGGACGAAAATATTCGTACGCAAAAAATGTATCTATTCAAAAAAATGGAAAAATCTATGTGTCCGTTTAATGATTTCTATATTTTAGGGGCAATCACATTTAGCAGTCTTATTACACATTAGACAATAAAATTTACTTTAAATGTAAATTTCCCTCAATAGCTACTTTAAGTGTGGTCTTTTAATAAAGATTGATAATTAAGTTCGAACATTTGTAATAAAGTATTAATAAAAAACTTTATTATATACAGGTTTTTTTATTC